>JBILWD010000059.1:0-15253 GCA_044370095.1 Opitutaceae bacterium
CGCGCGCTATGCCAACGGGGTGAAGCTCGTGATGCGGCGCGCCGGCTTCAAGGGCGAGGGCGACTGGAAGGCCCCCGGCACCTGCCCCGTCCGCTTCGAAGGCGACGAAGGCTGGGTCGAAGCCGCCGACTCCGGTAAGGTCGCGGTCTCGGATCCCCGGCTGCTGGCAGGCGGCGCCCCCGCCACGATGGCCGGCACCGACCCCTCCAAGCACGTGCGCGACTTCCTCGACTGCATCCGCACCCGCGGCCAGCCCGCGGCCAACGCGGACGTCACCCGCCGCGGCCACATTGTCTCCCACGTCGCCGCGATCGGCTGGCGCCTCGGCCGTAAGGTCACGTTCGATCCCCAGTCCGAGACGTTCGTCAACGACGTCGAGGCCAACCGGATGTGCAGCCGCGCCCGCCGCGCCCCCTGGCACGCCTGATCCCCGTCACCCCGATGAAATCCCCCCGTTTTCTCCTCCCCTGCCTCCTGCTCGCGCTTGCCGGTTGCGTCACCGCGCCCAACCCGCGGGAGTCGGCCGCCCTTGCCGTGCTGAAGTCCGACGCCGGCCTACGCGAGAAGGCGCTCGCCTGCCAGCAGCTCGCGGATTTCGCGGGGCCCGCCGCCGTGCCCGCCCTCGCCTCCCTCCTCGCGCAAGAACAGCTCGGGGACTACGCCCGGAGCGGGCTCGAATCGATGTCCGATCCCGCCGCCGGGGCCGCGTTGCTCGGCGCCCTGGAGACGCTGCAGGGCCGGCAACTCGCTGGGGTGATTAACTCCCTCGGGGTGCGGCGCGAAAAGGCCGCCGTGCCAGCCCTCCGGCGCATCGCCGCCAAGCCCGGCCACGGCGCGGCCACGGACGCCATCGGCGCCCTCGGCCTGATTGCGGATCCCGCCGCCGCCCAGGTCCTCGGGGAAATGCTGCGCACCGGCGATCAGGCGCTCTGCCAGGCCGCGGCGCACGCCGCCCTAGTGGCTGCGGAACGCCTCACCGCCGCCGGTCAAGGCGCAGAGGCCGCCAAATTGCTCGAAACCTCGCTTCAAGCCGTGCCCGCGGGACCGTCCGCCGAGGCCGCCCGCCGCCAGCTCGCGCTGCGCCGCGCTGGCTGAATCGAGACACCCCAAAGCAAGGAGGCGGAGGGCGGGCCCGTGCCCGCTTCCTCCGCCCCTTGAGTTAGCTGCAGCCGCGTACTGGCGGCTGATCTCGGTTTAGTCGATCTCGTAGACTTCGATGATCAGCTCGCCACCGCCGGTCTTGCCCCGGACCTGCAAGGTGTAGGCGCCGGGAGCCAGCGTCGCGAGCAGCACCGCGTCCTTGCTGCCGGCCGGCAGCGGGAAGGCGCCGACCTTGGCGGCCAGCTCGGCGGCCTGCGTGCCAGTCCAGTCATCGTTCTCCCCGACCTTGTTCTGGCCAGAGTACAGTTCGAGGACCGGATCGGCGACGACATTGGCCACGCCCAGCGGAGCCAGGCCGGGGCCGACCGCCCGGATCATCACGGTCTGGGACTGGGAACCATTCAGGAAGAAGCCCGGGAAGGCGATCGAGCCGGACGTCAGCGTGAGCCGGGTAGAGAGATTGCTCAGCTTGGTCGTCGAACCGGCGTTGACCACAACCGTCGAGCCCGCGCCCGGATCACTCAGGGCGCTGGCCGCGGAGAAGTAGCCATCGCGACCGAGCTTGGTCCAGGTGTAAGCCCAGTTGCCGGAGGTGGTGAAGGCCCCGAGGTAGTTGGTGGCGGTGAAGAAGCCATCATTCGGGGGCGTGGCGGCCAACTGCAGGGCGGGGCTGCCGGCGCTCAGGCGCGGGTCCAACTGCCCGTCGCGCGCCCGGCTGATGGCCACGAATTGCGGGTCGGTGTTGATCCGGTTCTGGCGGGCGGCGTCGGTGATGTGGGCCACGGTATAGTTGCTGGCCGGGGCCGGACCACCCGAGGTGGCATTGGGGGCCACGAAGAGAGAGGTAGCGGTGGTGCCCACGCCAAAGGTGCCGAACAGATTGCTGGCGATCACAATGTCACCAGCCGCCAGACGCTTCGCGCTGTCCTCGCGCTGGGCGCTCTCGGTCTCAATGCGCCAAGCGTAGCCCCGGAAGTCGTGGAAGATGGAGTTGTACACCTTGCCGCCCGTGTTGTCCCGGAAGATGGGCCCGATGCTGAGGTTATTGGTCGAAGCCGCTCCGGAACCGATGGCGGTGTAATTGTAGATGGTCGGGATCGCATAGGGCTGGCCGTCCTCGGGGGTGGTACCACCGTCGGACTCGAAGGCGTGGTTGCCCACCCGCGGGTCCTGAATGGTGAAGAGGAACTGAAGCTTGCCGCGGTAACCCTCGTCCCAGTCGAAGGCATCATCATCGTTGAAGGCGCTCACGAGGTACTTGCCGTTGACGGTGCCACCGAACCACTCGAAGCCATCGTCGGCGTTCGCGAAGACCTCGACGTACTCGATCGTCGTGCCGGAACCGACCGCGCCCATCGTCAGGCCGTTAAGCTCGTTGTTGGGCCCGAGGAGCGAGCCGGCGTGGCGGATGGAGGCGTAGCGGAAGACGCCGGAATTGTCCGCGTCGTCGGTGCCGCCATAGATGCCGAGCGGCTCGGTGGTGGGGATACCCTCGATGTTACCCTGGCCCGAGGCGGTGTTGGTGCGGGCGCGGCCGAGGATGACGACGCCGCCCCAGAGGCCGCGGTCGTTCTGGCCGAGGTTGCCGTTCAGGTTGTCCGCCTCGGCGGTGAACACGATCGGCTCGGCGGCGGTGCCGGCCGCATTGATCCGGCCGCCACGGGCGATGACCAGCGCGGACGCATCCTGCGCGGCGCGGGCCTTGCCCTTGATCACCGTGCCCGGCTCGATCGTCAGGGTGACGCCATCCGTCACGAAGACACGGCCATCGAGGATGTAGGTGTTCGTCTTGGTCCAGGTGCGATTCGAAGTGATATTCGAATTCACCACAATGTCGGCGCCAAACAGCGCCGCCGGAGCGGCCAGCAGGGCCACGAGGGGGAGGGAGGTTAGTTTGATCATACGGGAAAGGGAGTGCGGAGCTCAGTAGGTGAAGGTGACGCCGAGCGAGGTCGTGACCCCGCGGACCCGCGAGGCCCGCAGGTACTGGCGATTCTGGTAGGTGTAGGTCTCCTCCGCCGCGCGGTTCAGGAGGTTCTTGGCCGAGAAGGTCATCTTCCACCGCTCGCCGAAACGCTGGTTAAGGATCAGGTCCAACGAGGGCCAAGCCTCCTCCATCACGCTCGGGGTGCCAGGCGGGCTGACCTGCGCGATCCGCCGGCCAAAGAGATTGTAGTAGGCGCTGACGGTCGTGCCCCACTTGGGTTCATTGAACGTCAGGTCGACGTTGAAGATGTACGGCGACTGTCCGGCGAGGCCCCGGGTGGCAGGCGCGGCCGGGTCGAAGAATCGGATCGCCGTCAGCTCGGCCGGGGCGATCGCCACCGAGGCCTCCACCCAAGTGTAGTTGAAGCCACCGGAGAAACGCCGCAGGCGGTCGGACAGGAAGCCCAGCCCCTTGCGGCCCTCCACCTCCACGCCCCGTACCTCGCCGCTCGGCGCGTTCTGGAACTGCAGCTCTCCGCTGTTCACCACCGAGAAAACGCCCCGCTCGATCGGATCCGTCATCCGCTTGTGGAAGAAGCTGACCGCCAAAATCTCCCCGCGGCGCGGGAACCACTCCCAGCGCAGGTCGAAGTTGGTGATCCGCGTCCGCCGCAGGTTCGGATTACCGATATAGACAAAGTCGCCCACGAATTCGAACGAAGTGTAGTCCGCGATCTCGCGGAAATTGGGCCGCGCAATGGTCCGGGTCGCCGCCGCCCGCAGGTTCATCCGCTCGCCCAGCGCATACACCACGCTCACCGAGGGCAGGGTGTCATCGCTCTCCAACTGCCCCGCCCGCCGCCGCGGGTCCCGGCTGCGGACATCCAGCGCAGTCGACTCCCGGCGCACGCCGCCGATGACCCGCAGCTGCGAGGTCAGCGCGAAGTCCATCATCCCGTAGAAGGCCCGCACGGTCTGCTCGCCCGCGTAATTATTGCCCAGCGAGCTGCTCTCGATGAGGTACAGCTGCCCCGGGCGGAAGCGACCGGTCACGGGGTCGGTTTGCCCGACCTGCTCCGGCCGCAGGAAAGCCGCCTCGTTACCATCGTACCGCAGAACCGTGCTATTGTATTCGAATAGCCGCTCGCGGAACTCGCGCTCGGTCCGCGCCCAAGCCCCGCCAAACTTCAGCAGCGAGCCCCGCCCGCCGCCCCAGCCCACCGGCACCGTCACGTCGAGGCTCGCATCGCGGCGACCCTCCTCCAAAGCCCGGAAGTAACGGGAGGGACGCGGCAGCCCGGAAGCCTCAAAGAACTGCGATCCATCCGGCGTCTTGAAGGTGCTAAAATAACGGGTGTCCGGCTCCTCTTGGGAGGTGTCGGCATCCGTGTAGCTCCACTGCACCTTGGTCTCCCGCCAAGCCGGGAACAGGTGCTTACCCGTCACCTGCACCGACCGCAAATCCCGCTCGGTGTACCGAAGGGTCCGGGTCTCGAAGACCTCCGTCTCGCTGATGCCTCCCCCCGCCACATTCAATCCCGCCTGCCGCCGCGCCTGATCGTTACCCGTCTGGTTATAGAGGGTATTGACGCTGACCTGATGCTCCGGGCTGAACTGGTAGGCCACGTTGAACAGGGAACCGATCAGGGTGTCGTCCTCCCCCCGCTGATCACTCATCTCGACGAGCGGGGCCAAGGCCGGCGAGTTGACACCCTGGCGCTCATACCGGCCGGTGAAACCACCCCGGTAGCCTGAGAAACTGCGGTCATAGGACACGCTCGCCGCGTACCCCAGCTTGCGGCCGAACACCTCCGCCAGACCCCCGAAGGCCACCGCAAGGCTCCGGTTCACCGGCGCGTTTCGCACCGTCGGCGCGAGCACGGGATTGAAGGCCCGCGTCAAGCGCCCGATCTCCGCATCCACGGTCGGGCCGGTGAAACGCAGGGGAATCCGCTGGTTAGCCAGCTCCGCCGGCAGCGCCCGGCCGCCATCGTCCCGCCCCCAGGTATTGGCCGGCCCGCCGGTCGACAGCAGGTCCTTGCCCGTCACCCCCGAATTGACCGCCACGGACACCGAAAGGGACAACATGAACTGATCGGGGAACTCCTTCGTCTTCAGGTCCACCGCCCCACCCGTGAAATTTCCGGGCCGATCCGGCGTGAACGTCTTGGTCGTCACGATCGCGTCCACCAGATCGCTGGGGAACATATCGAGGTTCACCGCCCGCCGGTCCGGGTCGGCGCTCGGCACCTCCACCCCGTTGACCATCGTCGAACTGTAACGCTCGCCCAGCCCACGGATGTAAACGTACTTATTCCCGACCACCGACGCGCCCGTCACGGCCTTCATCGCCGCCGCCGCCGTCCCGAATCCCAGCTTGCCCATCTGGTCGGAGGAAATCGCATCGCTGACCGCGGGGGACTTCTGCCGCAGGCCCAGCAGCCCGACGCCCGACGTCTGCACCACCTCGGCGGAGACCGAGAACGCCTCTAGCTTAACCACCGTGTCCGCGCCCACCGGCGTCAGCGGCACCTCGGTGTTCGCCACGGCCCCCGGCAACACGGCGACGCCCGAGACCGCCCCGGGCTGATATCCGCCCTTAGAAGCCCGCACCTCGTGGAAACCGGCCGGAATGCCCGCCAGACGAAACGCCCCCTCGAGGTCGGAAGTCGCGGTCACCGCGCCCAAGCGCACCTCCGCGCCCGCCACCCCGGAACCGGTGGCCAGATCGATGACCCGCCCGGTGATGATGCCACCCGCCTCCGCAGCCGGGAGACGAAGGGCGACGCCACCCACGGCCAGCGCCCAGAGCGCGACGACGGAAGGGAAAAACCGGGCAAAACGGAACATCCCTTCATCGGCGGGAGCGGAGACGCCCCCAGCAATCGGAATGCCGGACCGTCGCAGGGTTCTCACCCGTCCGTCACCGCGCCGTAACGTACGTGCCAATTCAACGACAACGGTCGCTCGGAACCTCCGCCCCGCCCGCCACCCCACCGCGCGTCGCGTCCGGGTTAAAAAAAACGCCCGCTCAAAGAGCGGGCGTAAAAACCAAGGGGAGCTAGGCTCAACCCCCAATTTTTGTGGCGGGAGGATGTACGATCATTCAGATACCGGCCTGACGCGCAAGCCCCAATATAAGTTTTCCCGGGATCCCCCCTCCCCCGCCCTACCGCCCTCGTACCACTGTAAAAACAGAGGCCGCGGCGGGAGCCGCGGCCTCGGAAGGCAATCGAATCGGGATCCGACTCAGCTGGCCGTAGCTTCCTCGGGCTTCGGCTCGTCGACCGGGAGGTCAGCGCCGAACGGCAGGGTGATCTTCAGCTGCTTGTAGGTCGGGAGACCGGTGCCAGCCGGGATCAAGTGGCCCATAATCACGTTCTCCTTGAAGCCGCGGAGCAGGTCCACCTTGCCCAAGGTCGAGGCGTCGGTCAGCACCCGCGTCGTCTCCTGGAAGGAGGCGGCGGAGATGAAGCTCTCGGTCTCGAGGGAGGCCTTGGTGATGCCCAGCAGGATCGGCTCGGCTTCCGCCGGCTTGCCGCCCGCGGACTCGATCCGGCGGTTGTCCGACAAGAACGCCGAACGATCCACCTGCTCGCCCCAGAAGTACTCCGAGTCACCCGGATCGGTGATGCGGACCTTGCGGAGCATCTGCCGGATGATGATCTCGATGTGCTTGTCGTTGATGGTCACGCCCTGCAGGCGGTACACCTCCTGCACCTGGGAGATCAGGAAGTCGTACAGGGCCGACGGCCCGAGGATCTCGAGAATCTCGTGCGGATCCGCAGCGCCCTCGGTGAGGTGCTGCCCCTTGTGCACCACGTCGCCCTGCTGGACGATGATGTGGCGACCCGTGGCGATCAGATGCTCCTCCTCTTGGGCGGTCTCGTCGTTCTTAACGACCAGCTTGCGCTTGCCGCGGACCGTGCCCTCGAAGGACACGATGCCGTCGATGCGGGACATTTCGGCGGCCTCCTTGGGCCGGCGGGCTTCGAAAAGCTCCGCGACCCGGGGCAGACCACCGGTGATGTCCTTCGTCTTGGAGGCCTGGCGGGGGGTCTTGGCGAGCAACGCGCCGGGGGCGATGGTATCGCCCTCGTTCACCGCGATCTGGGCGCCCACCGGGATGGAATAGGCGGCCAGCAGGGTGCGCTTCGCGTCGCGGACCTCGATCTGGGGATTGAGGTCCTCCTTGTGCTCGATGACCACCGTGGCAATGCGGCCCGAGGACTCGTCCAACTCGCGCTTCACGGTGACGCCCGGGATCATGTCCTTGAAGGACAGGGTGCCACCCTTCTCGGAGAGAACGGGGATGTTGTACGGATCCCACTGCGCCAGGACGGCGCCCTTCTCGATCTTCTCGCCGTCGGCCACGTGGAGGAACGAACCGACCACGATGTTGTAAACCTCCAGCTCCTTGTCCTCGGCGTCGAGGATCTGGATGGTGCCGGTCTTGTTGAGTACGATGGAGCCGCCGTCGGCGGTCTCGACGAGCCGGAGCCCGCGGTACTTGACCTTGCCGGTCGAGCGCACGCGGATCTCGGGGGTCTTGAAACCGCCGGACGCGACGCCGCCGATGTGGAAGGTCCGCATCGTCAGCTGCGTGCCGGGCTCACCGATCGACTGGGCGGCAATGATGCCGACCGAATCGCCAATCTTCGCCACCTTGTTGGTGGCGGGATTGATGCCGTAGGACTTGGCATCGATGCCGCCCTTGGCGGTCGACGTCAGCGGGGACATGACCTTGACGCGCTCAATGCCCAGTTCGTCGATGCGGGCCGCGCTTTCCTCGGTGATGAGCTCGCCGGCCCCCACCAGAATCTCGGAGGGATTAATCGGGTTGATGACGTCATCGCTCGAGAACCGGCCGATGATGCGCTCCTTGAGGCCGACGATTTCGTCGTCACCCTCGAAGATCGCCTTCTTCCAAACGCCGTCCCGGCTACCGCAGTCTTCCTCGGCAATGATCACGTCCATCGCCACGTCGCACAGCTTACGGGTCAGGTAGCCAGCGTCCGCCGTCTTGAGGGCGGTGTCGGCCAGACCCTTGCGGGCGCCGTGGGTCGAGATGAAGTACTCAAGCACCGTAAGGCCCTCGCGGAACGAGGACAAGATGGGGCGCTCGATGATCTCGCCGGAGGGCTTGGCCATCAGACCGCGGGTGCCGCACAGCTGGCGCACCTGCTGCTTGTTGCCGCGGGCGCCGGAGTCCATCATAATGTACACCGGGTTAACCTCCGTGCGACCCTCATTGTTCTCCAGCTTGGCGAACACCTGCTTGGCGATCTGGTCGGTCGCACCGGTCCAAATGTCGACCACCTTGTTGTAACGCTCGCCGTCGGTGATGATACCCTTGTGGAACTGCGCCTCAACCTCGGTGATCTTCTTCCGGGACTCAGCGACGATCTCCTTCTTCGAATCCGGGATGATCATATCGTCGATACCAATCGAGATGCCGGCTTGGAACGCGGTCTGGAAACCGAGCTCCTTCAGGCGATCTAGGGTCTCGACGGTGATGTGGTTACCGGAGGTCTTGTAGGTGTTGAGGATCAGGTCGCCCAGCTTGCCCTTCGGCACCGGGAAGTTCACGAAACCGAGGGCCTTCGGCCAGATCTCGTTAAAGATCACGCGGCCGACCGTAGTCCGCAGCGTCCGGCGCTTGGAGTCTCCATACACCGTCTCGCGGCCGAAATCGGGGTTCGGCACCTCGACCCAGCTGTGGAACTTGAGGGCACCGTCCGCCTTGACGTACAGTACTTCCTGCAACCCGCTCAGCAACGGCACCCGCTCGCCCTTGGCCGGCTTCTTCCGCGGCTCAATGGTCAGGTAATAGGCGCCCAGAACGATGTCCTGCGAAGGCGTCAGAATCGGCTTGCCCGAGGACGGCGAGAAGATGTTCGAGGTGGCCATCATCAGGAGCTTGCACTCCATGATCGCCTCCAAGGACAGCGGCACGTGCACGGCCATCTGGTCACCGTCGAAGTCCGCGTTGTACGCGGTGCAGACGAGCGGGTGAATGCGGATGGCCTCGCCCTCGATCAGGATGGGCTCGAACGCCTGGATGGAGAGGCGGTGCAGGGTCGGCGCGCGGTTGAGCAGCACCGGGTGGCCCTTGGTCACCTCCTCCAAGATGTCCCAGACTTCCGGGGACTTCTTCTCGATCATCTTGCGGGCGCCGCGCACGGTGTGCACGAAACCCAGCTCCTTCAGGCGGCGAATGATGAAGGGCTCGAAGAGCACCAGCGCCATCTTCTTGGGTAGACCGCACTGGTTCAGCTTCAGCTCGGGACCGATCACGATCACCGAACGGCCGGAATAGTCCACGCGCTTACCCAGCAGGTTTTGCCGGAAACGGCCCTGCTTGCCCTTCAACATATCCGAGAGCGACTTCAGCGGACGATTGCCCGCCCCGGTCACCGGACGGCCGTGGCGGCCATTGTCGAACAAGGCGTCCACCGCCTCCTGCAGCATCCGCTTTTCATTGTGGATGATGACGTCGGGCGTCTTCAGCTGCATCAGGTTCCGCAGGCGATTATTGCGGTTGATGACGCGGCGATAGAGGTCGTTCAGATCGGACGTCGCGAAACGCCCACCCTCGAGGGGCACCAACGGACGCAGGTCCGGCGGGATCACCGGCAACACCTCCAGCACCATCCACTCCGGACGGCTCTTGGACTGGATGAAGCCCTGGATCACCTTCAGCCGCTTGGAGAGCTTCTTCTTGATCTGCTTGGACTTGGTCGCACGCATCTGCTCCTGCAGCTCGGCGACGGTGGCCTCCATATCGGTCTTGACCAGAGCATCGCGCACCGCCTCGGCGCCCATCTTGGCCACGAACGAATCATCACCGTACTCGTCCAGCGCCTGCCGGTATTCGGTGTCGGTCAGGAGCTGGCGGGGCTCGAGCGGGGTCTTACCCGGATCGATCACCATATAGTTCTCGTAATAGATGACCCGCTCGAGGGAGCGCGCCGTCATATCGAGCAACAGGCCCAGCCGGCTGGGCATCGACTTGAGGAACCAGATGTGGGCCACCGGCACCGCCAACTCGATGTGGCCCATCCGCTCACGGCGAACGCGGGCGATCGTCACCTCGACGCCGCAGCGGTCGCAGACCACATCCTTGTACTTGATGCGCTTGTACTTGCCGCAGGCGCACTCGTAATCCCGGACCGGGCCGAAGATCTTCTGGCAGAAGAGGCCACCCGGCTCGGGCTTGAAGGTGCGGTAGTTGATGGTCTCCGGGTTCTTCACCTCGCCCTTCGACCACTTGCGGATGGTCTCGGGCGAGGCGACGGTGATGGACACACAGTCGAACGCGCTCTCCTCCAGGCCAATGGCCTCGCGGGCCTGGTCACGGGTGGTGGCGGCGGTCTCGTTGGGTTGAATCATTTTGGTGTCTCCCTGGATGTTGGTTAAATGGCCGGGGCCGGCGCTCAGGCGCCGAAGCTGAGAGCGTCGCGCTTCTGCAGCTTGATATCGAGGCCGAGGGACTGGATTTCCTTGATCAGCACGTTGAAGGACTCCGGGGTGCCGGCCTGCAGGGTGTTATCACCCTTGACCAGCGACTCGTAGATCTTCGTGCGGCCTTGGACGTCGTCCGACTTGACGGTGAGGAGCTCCTGCAGCGTATGGGCGGCGCCATAGGCTTCGAGGGCCCAGACTTCCATTTCGCCGAAGCGCTGACCACCGTACTGCGCCTTGCCGCCCAGCGGCTGCTGGGTGACGAGGGAGTAGGGACCGACCGCCCGGGCGTGGATCTTGTGGGAGACCAAGTGGTTGAGCTTCATCATATAGATGTAGCCCACCACGACCTCCTGATCGATCTTCTCGCCCGTCCGCCCGTCCATCAGGGGGCTCTTGCCGGAGGACGGCAGCTTAGCGTCCTTGAGGTAATCGCGCACCTTCTTCTCGGGGATACCGTCGAAGACCGGGGTCGCAACCTTGATGCCGAGCTTTTTGCAGGCCCAACCCAAGTGGGTCTCGAGGACCTGGCCGACGTTCATGCGCGAAGGCACGCCCAGCGGGTTCAGGCAGATCTCAACCGGGGTACCGTCCGGCAGGAACGGCATATCTTCCTCGGGTACGATCTTGGCGACGACGCCCTTGTTGCCGTGGCGGCCGGCCATCTTGTCGCCGACCTCCAGCTTCTGCTTGGTGGCGATGTAGACCTTGACCTGCTTGATCGCCCCGTCGGCCGAGCCTTCGCCGGCTTCAATGGACGTGATCTTCCGCTCGCGGTCCGTCTCCAGTTCATCGAACTTGGTCTGGTACGATCCGATGATCTCCATGATCTTGATGCGGACCGGCGAAGGGTCGATCTGCACGTGCTTGGAGACCGCCGCCAGCTTGCGCAGCAGCGTCTTGGTGATCTTGCGGTTGGCCGGGATGATGATTTCCCCGGTCTCACCGTTGACCACATCTAGCGGGATCTTCTCGCCCAGCAGGATGTTCGAGAGGGACTCGGTCAGCCCCTCGCGGAGCTTGTCCATCTGGGTCTTGAACTCCTCCTGAATCTGCTTGGCCTGACGGCGCCGGTCGGACGGCGAGAGCTTCTCCTCCTGGTTGTCGATCCGGGAGGACACCTTCACGTCCATAATGATGCCGGCCACGCCCGAAGGCACGATCAGCGAGGTATCCTTCACGTCGGCCGCCTTCTCGCCGAAGATGGCGCGCAGCAGCTTCTCTTCCGGGGCCAACTCGGTCTCGGACTTGGGGGTGATCTTGCCGACGAGAATGTCGCCAGGCTTCACCTCCGCACCGACGCGGATGACGCCGTTGTGGTCGAGGTTCTTGAGCGCCTCTTCGCCCACATTCGGGATATCGCGGGTGATCTCCTCAGGCCCGAGCTTGGTGTCACGGGCAGTGACCTCGAACTCCTGAATGTGGATCGAGGTGAAGATATCCTCGCGGAGCACCTTCTCGGAGATGAGGATGGCGTCCTCGAAGTTGTAGCCGTTCCAAGGCATAAACGCCACGAGGACGTTCCGCCCCAAGGCCATCTCACCCTGATCGGTCGAAGGACCGTCAGCAATGATCTGGCCAGACTTCACCTTCTGGCCCTGACGAACGATCGGCTTCTGGTTGAAGCAGGTGCCCGCGTTCGAGCGCATAAACTTGCGCAGCTCATACACGTGGACGTGGTTCTTCGGATCGTGCCGCACCGAGCGCGGCAGCTCGCCGTCTTTGGTCACGACGATACGCTTGGCGTCGACCGAGGCCACAATCCCGGCCTCATCGGCCACGACCACGATCTTCGAGTCGCGGGCCACCCGCTCCTCAATACCCGTGCCGACGAACGGCGCCTCCGCCTGTAGGAGCGGCACGCCTTGCCGTTGCATATTCGCACCCATCAGGGCGCGGTTGGCGTCGTCGTGCTCGAGGAAGGGGATCATCCCCGCCGCGATCGAGATCACCTGCTTGGGCGAAACGTCCATCAGGTGGACCTCCGCGGGCGGCACTTCGAGGAAGTTGCCGTCCTGGCGGACGGTCACCTTGCCCACAAAGTGGCCCTTCTCGTCGATCTCGGCGTTCGCCTGCGCAATCACCTTGGCCTCCTCCTGGTCCGCCGTCAGATACTCGATCTTGTCCGTGACGCGGCCGTCCTTGACCATCCGGTAGGGGGTCTCGATGAAGCCGAACTCGTTCACCCGGGCATAGGTGGAGAGGGAATTAATCAGGCCGATGTTCGGACCTTCCGGGGTCTCAATCGGGCAGATGCGGCCATAGTGCGACGGATGAACGTCGCGGACCTCGAAGCCGGCGCGCTCACGGTTCAGACCACCCGGCCCGAGGGCGGAGAGGCGGCGCTTGTGCGTCACCTCGGCCAGCGGGTTGATCTGGTCCATAAACTGCGACAGCTGGCTGCGCGCGAAGAAGTCGCGGATGACCGTGGTCAACGCCTTGGGGTTGATCAACTTCTGCGGGGTGATCGAGTCGACGCTCTGGTCGTACATCGTCATCCGCTCACGGACCAAGCGCTCGGTGCGGCTGAGGCCGACGCGGCACTGGTTGGCGAGGAGCTCGCCCACGGTGCGCACGCGGCGGGAACCGAGGTGATCGATGTCATCGACCACGCCCACGCCCCGCTTGAGGCGGACCAAGTACTTGGTCGCGGCCACCACGTCCGCACTCTCAAGGATGCGCTGCTCCAGCTCGGCCTTCAGGCCGAGCTTCTGGTTGACCTTGTAGCGGCCGACTCGGCCGAGGTCGTAACGCTTGGGATCGAAGAACAGGCGCTTGAGCAGGGCCTTCGCATTGGCGGTCGTCGGCGGCTCGCCCGGACGCAGACGCTTATAGATTTCCTTCAGCGCCTCCTCTTCGTTCCGGGTCGGGTCCTTCTTGAGGGCCCGGATGATCGCGCCCTCGTCCACCGAGGTGTCGATGACCCGCAGGGTGGTGATGTCGTGCTTCTCGAAGGTGCGAACGATCGCCTTAGTCAGCGGCTCGAAGGCCCGGGCAAGGACCACGCCCTTCTGGGCGTCAATGGCATCCTCCACCAGCACCAGCGTGGAGACGTTCTCCATATCCAGCGCCTTGGAGACGCGAAGGTCCTTGATCTCGTAGAACAGGTTCAGGAGATCGATGTCCGAACTGTAGCCGACCGCGCGGAGCAGGGTCGTGATGAGGAACTTACGGCGGCGGCGCCGGCGGTCGAGGTAGACGTAAAGGAGGTCGTTGTTGTCGAACTGGACCTCCAGCCAGGTGCCGCGGTCAGGGATGATGCGGAAGGAATGCAGCGGCTTGCCGTTCGGATGGAGCGCCACCTCGAACGCAATGCCGGGGGAACGGTGCAACTGGGACACCACGACGCGCTCGGCGCCGTTGATGATGAAGGAGCCCCGCTCCGTCACCATTGGGATCTCTCCCATATAAATGTCCTCGTCCTTGATGAAATCCTCTTCGCGCAGCCGCAGTTTGACGTACAGCGGTACGGAATAGGTGATGCCCTCGCGGAGGCACTCGAGCTCGGAATTCTTCGGATCCCCCAGCGTGTAGGAGACGTACTCCAGCGTCAGCCGCTCATCGTACGAAAGGATCGGGAAGACCTCGCGGAACACCGCCTCAAGCCCCTGGGGCTTGCGCTGCTTCTCCGGCACACCCTTCTGCAGGAAGTCGAGATACGACGTGATCTGGATCTCGATGAGGTTCGGCGGCTGGATCACTTCGCGAAGCTTGCCGAAGTTGACGCGGTCGAGGTGGTTACGGTCGGCCATGGGAGTTTCCCGGAAGGGAGAAAAGGGCGGAGGGAGCGGACGGGCGCAGACGGAAAAACAACTCTAAGCAGGCAAGGGACAGGCCGCGGGGTTCCCGCAGCCTGTCCCGACAAAAACCGCAGATTGGGCGAGGAAGGTCGCCAAGCCGGGCGGGATTACTTGAGCTCGACCTTGGCGCCAGCCGCCTCGAGCTTCTTCTTGATGTCCTCGGCCTCGGCCTTGGGGGCATTCTCCTTGACCGGCTTCGGGGCGCCCTCGACCAGGTCCTTGGCCTCCTTGAGGCCCAGGCCCGTGATCGCACGGACTTCCTTGATGACGCCGATCTTGTTCGCGCCAGCATCCTTGAGGATGATGGTGAACTCGGTCTGCGCCTCGGCCGCGGGAGCGGCGGCGGCACCCGCGGCACCGCCCGCGGGAGCGGCGGCGACGGCAGCGGCGGCGGAAACGCCCCACTTACCCTCGAGGTCCTTGACCAGCGCGGCGAGTTCGAGAACCGACTGGCCCGAAAGCCACTCGATGACTTGATCCTTAGTGATGTTGCTCATGGTAACGACTCCTGAAACCGGCTAGCGGCGCGGAAAGGCGCGCGTTTAAGAGACGTATCTCCTAGCCAATTTGTGGATGGTTGATTTCCGTCCCCACCGGCGAGGCCAGCAAGGACGGGAAAAGGGTGAAGAGACCTAAAACGCCTCGAGCCGGAGGGCTCAGGCGGCGGGAGCAGCGGGCTGCTCCTTCTTGACCTTGGCATCCAGCACGCGAACGAACGCGGCCGCATTGCTGGTCAACAGGCCCAGGAACTGGGCGCGCAGCGCGTCGAACGACGGCAGGTCCGCGATCGCCCGCAGGTCGTCGCGCGAGACCAGCTTGCGGTCCAGCACGCCCAGCTTGATGTCGAGCTTCTGCTTGTCCTCGAAGAACTTCTTCAGGATCTTCGCCACGCCCGCCGAATTACGGCCGCCCACGATGACCGCCGTCGGCCCCGTCAGCCCGGCCTCGACGTCCGGCAGGCC
>JBILWD010000273.1:0-5149 GCA_044370095.1 Opitutaceae bacterium
CTGTAAGGGCGGGGCCCCGGCGAGCAGCGCCTTCGCCTATGGCGCCCACCTCGCGGAACTGGGACACCTGGGGAATCTCGCCCTGCGCTTGAAGAAGCCGATCCAGTGGGATGGGGCGAACCTGAAGATTCCGGGTCGCCCGGAAGCGGATCCCATCATCCGCGGCACCTATCGCGCCGGTTGGGAACTCGGTTAAGCCCGCCGCGCGAGCGGGCTTAACCGGGGTGCGGGGGCCCGGGTGGTAATTGCCCGGGGCGGGACGTAGTTACCCCCACCGTGCAGCCTCGCCTTCCGGCCGCCGGCCCGTGATTCTCCCGGGACTCGTGCTCCGCCTGTTTGACGAATCCATCCTTTGCTTCGCCGCCGCGCTCGTCGCGACCGGCGTGGGCTTGGTCGCCGGTCTGCGCGCCCGGCGCAACCCGGCGGACTGGACCTTCGTGGCGGGCATTTACCTGCTGGCGCTCGACCGCTTTTTCGCCGGCCTGAGCCTGCTCTCCGACACCGCCGGCGCCGTGGAGCGCTGGCAGCAGTGGCGGCTAACGATCGTTTCCGTCGCCCCGGGGGTGTGGCTGGTGTTCAGCCTCACGTACGCGCGGCTCAACGCCCCCAATTTCCTGCGCAGCTGGCGCTGGCTCTGGCCGGCCGCGCTGCTGGTGCCGGGTGCGATCGCCGTCGCCGAGTTCGGCGAGCTTTTCAAGGTGCACTCCGCGCCGGACGAGCGCTGGGTGCTGGTGCTCTCCGGTCCGGCGAAGCTCCTCTACCTGTTGATTTTGCCGCTCAGCATTTTGGTCCTCGCCAACCTCGAGCGCACGTACCGCGCCGCGGTCGGCACCCAGCGCTGGCGGATCAAGTTTATGCTCCTCGGCGTGGGGATCCTTTTCCTCTCGCAACTCTACACGGCCAGCCAGGCGCTCCTCTACGGCGCCCTCGGCTCCTCCCTCGAGACGACGCGCTCCCTCGCGATGCTGGTGGCGCTGGCGGTGATCGGGCGCCACCTGCTGCGCACCACCAAGTTCGAGGCCGAGGTCTACCCGTCGCAGTCCGTCCTGCAGGGCTCGATCATCATTTTGCTCGCGGCCGGTTACCTGGTGCTGGTCGGGCTGATCGCCAAGCTGGCCACCCTCTTTGGCGGCACCTCCGCCTTCGCCCTCAAGGCGCTCGTCCTGCTGGTCGCGATGGTGCTGCTGGTGGTGCTCGCCCAGTCGGACCGCATCCGCCTGCACCTCCGCCGCTGGATCAGCCGCCACTTCCAGCGTCCGTTCTACGATTACCAGACGGTTTGGCGGAAATTCTCCGAGGGCACCGCGGAGATGACTGACACCACCGCCCTCTGCCGCAACACGGTCAAGCTCTCCGCCGACGTCTTCCAGGCCCTCTCGGCCACGATCTGGCTCGCGGGCGAGAATGGGGACCGGCTGGAGGTCGCCGCCTCAACCTCGCTCAGCCCCGAGAAGATCGCGGCGACGCGCCCGGAACCGTACGAGGTGGCCCTGGTACTCGCGCATTTTAGCGCCCACCCGGCCCCGGTGGACATCGAGCTGGCCTCGACGCCCTGGGCCGCGGCGCTGCGCCGCTGGCAACCCAGCGAGTTCCCCGACCGCGGCGGGCACCGCATCTGCGCGCCCTTCGCCCGCCAGGGACGGGTGATCGGCCTGATCATCATCGGCGACCGCATCGGCGGCCTCTCCTTCCCCGAGCAGGACATGGACATGCTCGGCTGCGTGGCCGACCACCTGACCACCCGGCTGCTGAACGTCCAGTTTGCGCAACGCCTGGTGCAGTCGAAGGAGCTCGAGGCCTTCCAGGCGATGGCGACGTTCTTCGTCCACGACCTGAAGAACGCCGCCTTTACGCTGAACCTGATGCTGCAGAACCTGCCGCGGCACTTCAACGACCCCGCCTTCCGCGAGGATGCCCTGCGCGGGATGGGCAAGACAGTCGACCATATGAACCGGCTGATTGGCCGCCTTGGTCAGCTGCGGCACGACCTCAAGCTCAGCCTGACGTCCACCGACCTTTCCGCCCTGGTCGCGCGGTGCGCCGAGCCCCTGGCCGCCAACGCCCCGCAGACGTTCGCCCACGACCTACCCGCGCTGCCGGCGGCGGCCGCCGATGCGGAACAGCTGCAGAAGGTCGTGACCAATCTCATCCTGAATGCGATCGAGGCGACCCCGCCCGACGGCGAGATCCGGGTGCGCACCTTCGCGCAGGGACCGCACGTGATCCTGGAGGTGGCCGACACCGGGTGCGGGATGAGCCCCGAGTTCCTCGCCCGCCAGCTCTTCCGGCCGTTCCAGACGACCAAGAAGACGGGCCTCGGGATCGGGATGTTCCAGAGCAAAATGATTGTCGAGGCCCACGGTGGCCGGCTCACTGTGGCGAGTTCGCCCGGCCGCGGCACCACCTTCCAGGTCCTGCTTCCCCTCCATGGAAAATAAACCCAAGCCCAAGCTCCTGCTGGTCGACGACGACGAGGAAATCCGGACGCAGATGCGCTGGGCCCTCAGCGGGGAGTACGAGCCCATTCTTGCCGGGGACCGCCCCGGCGCGATCGCCGCCTTCCGCACCCATCGTCCGGCCGTGGTCCTGCTCGACCTCGGCCTGCCCCCGCAGCCGGCCTCCCCCTCCGAGGGCCTCGCGACCCTGGCCGAGCTCATCGCGCTCGATCCGGACGTGAAGGTCGTGATCGTCAGCGGCCAGGGCGAGAAGGCCAACGCGCTCCACGCCATCGGCTCGGGCGCCTACGACTTCTTCACCAAGCCGATCGATATGGAGGACCTGAAGCTGATGCTTCGCCGCTGTTTCCAGATCGTCGGGCTGGAGCGCGAGTATCGCCAGCTTCAGGCCAAGGTGGATTCTGAGGCCTTCGAGGAGATCGTCGGCACCGGCTCGCGGATGCAGATCTGTTTCGACTCCATCCGCAAGGTGGCGACCTCCGAGGCCCCCGTGCTGGTGCTGGGCGAGAGCGGCACCGGTAAGGAGATGACCGCCCGCGCGATCCACCGCCGCAGTCGCCGGGCCGACGGGCCCTTTGTCGCGATCAACTGCAGCGCAATCCCCGAGAACCTCATTGAGAGCGAGCTTTTCGGCCACGAGAAGGGCGCCTTCACCGGGGCGGTCACGCAGCGCAAGGGCCGCATCGAGCTCGCCGCCGGGGGCACGCTGTTCCTCGATGAAATCGGCGACGTGCCCCTCGCGATCCAGGTGAAGCTGCTTCGCTTCCTCCAAGAAAAGACGATGGAGCGCGTTGGCGGCCGGGAGGAGATCAGCGTGGATACCCGCGTGGTCGCCGCCACCAACGCGGATCTGAAGAAGAAGATGGCCGACGGCACCTTCCGCGAGGATCTGTTCTACCGCCTCGCGGTGGTGAAGATCAACCTGCCGGCCTTGCGCGAGCGCGATGACGACGTGGTCCTGCTGGCGAAGACGTTCCTCCAGCGCTTCGGCGAGGAGAACGATCGCAAGGGGCTCACGTTTATGCCCGAGGCGATCCGCTCCCTGCGCGAACACAACTGGCCCGGCAACGTCCGGGAACTGCAGAACCGGGTCCGCCGCGCCGTGATTATGGCCGAGGGCAAGCGCATCAGCGCCGCGGACCTAGAGCTAATCGCCGGATCTGCCGCCACCAAGGCCACCACGCTGCGCGAGGCCCGGGAACGGGTGGAACGCGAGCTGGTCACGGAGGCCCTCCGCCGCAACGGCGGCAAGGTCAGCGGGGCCGCCGCCGACCTCGGCGTCAGCCGGCCCACCCTTTACGAGCTGATGGAGAAGCTGGGGCTGCAGAAGCCGGAATAGGCCCGGCGCCCCGGCCGGTTCACCACACGCGCCCCGCCCGGCGGCTTTCCACCTCCCGCTCCGCCGCGTCCTCCAACGCGGCGAGGAAATCCAGACCGGTGCGCGCCTCGACCTCCGCAATGGTGGTCAGGTACCGCGCCAGGTCCGCGTGGGCTGCCGCCTCCTGCGGCACAATAAAGGCCAGGGTCCGCAAGCGCCCGTCCTGCTCGTCCACGATGATCTGGTAGAAGGCTGCGGGCACCGCGACGCGCCCCTTCAGCCGCGCCGGCTCCGGGCCCAGCACGGGGCCGGTGAGGACCCAGACTTCGCCGTAGCGTGCGGGGTAAGTGGTCGCGATCCGCTGTTCCAGTTCCTGCCACAGGCCCGCGTTGAGGCGGTGGCGTTGCGGGGCGATGTTCGACATCAGGAAGGTCTCCCGCTGCGCCGCCGCGCCGTGGCGGGTCGCGATGGCGAAGTTTGGCGCTAGATGGCCCCGGTCGTAGCCCGAGCCCGTGTAGACCTGCGGCTCCACCCGCGCGGCGGTCCGGCGATCTACGGTGAAGCGGTCCGGCCGCGGCGGCGCCGGGGGAATCCGGGGCAGGTCCACGACCCGGTAGGCCGCCCAGCGGGCGAGTCCCAGCGCATCACTGTAACCGACCACGTAGCCTTGGTTCACCAACACGCGCAGGTCCTCGCCTTCGGCTTTCGGCCGCGGGAGGCCCCCGTACACGATGCGGTTGTCCCCCGGGGCCACCGTTCCGGAGCCGCTGCCGGCGTAGTAGAGTTGCCAGACGTCCCAAGCGACCTCGAGGAACCCCACCCGCTTGTCTCGCGCCAAGGCGGCCGTGACTAGCCGGTCCACCTCCGCTTGCCGACCCTGGGGTTGGAACAGGTACCAGCCGCCGAACCCGAACCCGGCCGCGAGGTTCGCCGCGAGGAGCCAGCGCCAGACCCGCGGGGGGAGGGCGCGGCGGGGAAGCTTCGGGAAGCGGGGCCGCATCGAGGTCGAGGGAGCCAAGGTCGCGCCGGGAGGCAAGCGCGCCGGCGAAAAGGGCCTAACCTGTAAGATTTACGGACATCCCGTCGGCTCGATTTACAGTTTGGGACCGGGTCAAAATAGGCGTATAATTTTTAAGTAGTTAGTAAATAGCTGTTGAAGACAGATCCAAAAACTTGGTATGACCTTTGCTTTAAGGAGGGCACTCAACGAACACCTGACCGCACCACCCCGCAGCCCACCTTTCCCACCATGATTTCCTCGATCCACTCCAACCAGCCTTTCGCCGCCTCGGGCGCGGAGGACAACTCGGCCCAGATCTACCTTGAGGACGCGATCAACAAGCTGCGGGAGAGCGGGTTGCGGATCACCAAGTCC
>JBILWD010000060.1:0-15159 GCA_044370095.1 Opitutaceae bacterium
GGGCTTCGGCAAGGAGTCGATGCCGCCGCACTCGATGGTGCTTTGCATGGTCGGCACTGGTATGCTCTGGGTCGGCTGGTACGGCTTCAATGCCGGCTCCGCCCTCGGCGCCGATGGCATCGCGGCCAACGCCTTCGCCACCACCACCCTCGCGGCCGCCACGGCGGGCTTCACCTGGGCGGTCTGCGAATGGATCCTCCGTGGCAAGCCGAGCGTCCTCGGCTTCTGCTCCGGCATCGTGGCCGGGCTGGTTGTGATCACCCCGGGCGCGGGCTTCGTGCTCCCGACCTCGGCGGTCATCATCGGCATCTTCGCGGGCGTCATCCCGTTCCTCGCCTGCGCCTACCTCAAGAAGGCCTTCGGGTATGACGACTCGCTCGACACCTTCGGGATCCACGGCGTGGGCGGCACCCTCGGCGCCATCCTCACCGGCGTGTTCGCCGATCCGGCCGCCAACGCCATCCTCGGGCCCGATGGGATGAAGCTGATGGACGGTCTGCTTGCCAACCAGCTCAAGGCCGTCGCCCTCACCATCGTGTGGTCGGTGGTCGCCACCGCCATCATCGCCTACATCGTCAAGGCCGTCATTGGCCTACGGCCTTCCGAGGAGGCTGAACGCCAAGGCTTGGATATCTCCGAACACGGTGAAGAAGGCTACGTCAGCTGAACCCCTAATCCCTACCATCCATGAAACTCATCATCGCCATCATCAAGCCGTTCAAGCTGGAGGAAGTTAAGGAGGCCCTCGCGGCCGCGGGCATCGAAGGGATGACCGTGACCGAGGTGAAGGGCTTCGGCCGGCAGAAAGGGCACACGGAGATCTACCGGGGCAGCGAGTACACGGTGGACTTCCTGCCGAAGGTGAAGATCGAGGTCGCCGTGTCCGACGAGGTCGCCGCCAAGGCGATCGACGCGATCGGCAAGTCCGCCCGCACGGGCAAGATCGGGGACGGCAAGATCTTTGTCCTTCCCCTCGAGGAAGTGGTGCGCATCCGCACCGACGAGCGCGGCGAGAAGGCCGTCTGAGGCCTCCGCCCGCGGGACCAGCCGGGACCTTTCGGGGTCCCGGCTGTTTTGTTTACGCCTCCGGAAATAAGGCTTCCCCGGCCGCCCCGTATCCCTGTTACAGTCCCGACGATTCTTCCCATGGCCAAATCCCTGTTCGAAAAAGTCTGGGCCGCCCACGCCGTGCGCACGCTCGCTAACGGCCAGACCCAGCTGCTCATCGGCACGCACCTCATCCACGAGGTCACCAGCCCCCAGGCCTTCGGGATGCTCCGCGACCTCGGCCTGAAGGTCGCGATGCCGCACCGGACCTTCGCCACGGTCGACCACATCGTGCCCACCGACCAGTTGGTCGAACCCTACCGCGACCCGCTCGCGCAGGCGATGATGGAGGAACTCCGCCGCAACTGCGCCGAGTCCGGGATCACGTTCTTCGACCGCGCCACCGGCAAGCAGGGCATCGTTCACATCGTGGGCCCGGAGCAGGGCATCACCCAGCCCGGTACCACCATCGCCTGCGGTGATTCGCACACCAGCACGCACGGAGCCTTCGGCGCCGTCGCCTTCGGCATCGGGACCACCCAGATCCGCGATGTCCTAGCCACCCAGACGATAGCCCTCGGCAAGCTGAAGGTCCGCCGGATCAACGTCCGCGGGAGCTTGCGGCCCGGCGTCTACGCCAAGGATGTCATTCTACATATCATCCGTGTGCTCGGGGTCAACGGCGGCACCGGTTACGCCTACGAGTACGGCGGTGAGGTCTTCGACCGCTTCTCGATGGAGGAGCGGATGACCGTCTGCAATATGTCGATCGAGGGCGGCGCCCGGGCCGGCTACGTGAACCCGGACCAGACCACCTTCGACTACCTCCGCGGCCGCCCGTACTCCCCGCAGGGCGCGGCTTGGGACGCCGCCGTAGAGCGCTGGCGCGGCTTCGCCAGCGATCCCGGCTGCCCTTACGATGACGTCGTGACGATCGAGGCGGCGGACATCGCCCCGACGGTCACCTGGGGCATCAATCCCGGCCAGGGCATCGCCATCACCGAATCCATCCCGGACCCCACCCGCGCGACCGCGGCGGACGAGCGGGCCTCCATCGAGGAGGCGCTGGCGTACATGAAGCTCCGGCCCGGCGCCGCGATCAAGGGCACGCGCATTGACGTCGCCTTCATCGGCTCCTGCACCAACGGCCGGCTGAGCGACTTCCGCGAGGTTGCGCGCCACGTTCGCGGGCGCCGCGTTGCCCCCGGCGTCAAGGCGATCGCGGTCCCCGGTTCGCAGATCGTCGCCCTGCAATGTGAGAAGGAGGGCATCGATCAGGTGCTGCGCGACGCCGGTTTCGAGTGGCGTGCCGCCGGTTGCTCGATGTGCCTCGCGATGAACCCGGACAAGCTCATCGGGGACCAGCTCTGTGCCAGTTCCTCCAACCGCAATTTCAAGGGCCGCCAAGGCTCGCCCACCGGCCGCACGCTGCTGATGAGCCCCCTGATGGTCGCCGCTGCGGCCGTCACCGGCACCGTCGCGGATGCCCGCGAAGTTTTCGCCGTCAACTCCTGACCCTCCCGCTTATGGCCCTCGAGAAGATCACCGCTGTCACCGGACGCGCCGTGTACGTGCCGGGCAACGACATCGACACCGACCGCATCATCCCCGCGCGCTTCATGAAGTGCGTCACGTTCGACGGGCTGGGGGAGTTCCTCTTCCACGACGTGCGCAAGAACGCGGATGGCAGCGACCAAGCCCATCCGCTGAACGACCCGCGCTTCCGCGGCGCCACGATTTTGCTCTCGGGCGCCAATTTCGGCTGCGGCTCCTCGCGCGAACACGCACCGCAGGCGATTCAAAAGTACGGCTTCCGCGCGGTAGTCGCGGAGAGCTTCGCGGAGATCTTCTTCGGCAACTGCACGACGCTCGGCATTCCCTGCGCTGCCGCCGCGCGCGCGGATATCGCCCGGCTGGCCGTGGCCATCGCAGCGGATCCCTCCCTCGCGGTTACGCTGGATGTCGCCGCCGGCGAGATCCGCTTCGGCGGGCAAGCCATTCCCGCCGAGGTCCGCCCCGCCGCTCGCGATGCCCTCATCCACGGCCGCTGGGACGCGATCGGGGAACTGCTCGAGGGACTTCCCGCCGTGCAGGCCCTCGCGGCCCGCACGCCCTACCTCGCCGCCTGAACGGCCTCGTGGCCGCTCAGGGAAACGCCTCGCGCAGGTAGGCCACGACGTCGCGGATCGCCTGCGCGGTTAACACGTTCCCCCACGGCGGCATCGGGTTCACCGCCGGCGGCTCCGGGAGTCGACCCTCGGTGACAATTTGCGCGAGCTCTGCGTCCGACCGGGTGCGCAGGCCTCGGGCCCCAGTGTAATCCGGGGTGCCCGCCGCCAGTGAGCCCTTGCCGTCCGCGCCGTGGCACGTCGCGCAGTGCAGGCGGTACAGTTCCGCGCCGGCCCTCGGATCGCCCGGCCCCAGCGCGGTTTCCGCCGTGGCGAGGAGTTTCGACGGAGCTGTGACGGTCGTGCCGTCGACGAGGCGGTTGAGGGTGTAGTAGGAGACGCGGTTCAGCAGCGGCTCCCCGCCCACGCTGGTTACCGCGGGGGCCACGGTCAGCTCGTGAACGAAACCGGGCTGCACTTCCGCGAGCTCTAGGTGCAGGCGTCGGCCGTCCGGCTCGAGGCGGGCGGTGGTCACCGGGACCTCGGTCTCCTCGCGGCGCAGGGAGCCATCGAGCGCGTGGTGGTCATACCGGAAACGCCGGGCGTGGTAGTGCCGCGCCTCGGTCGCCGCCGCGCCCATCGGTTCGGTGAAGGTCAGGACGAACCCGCGCTCCGCCAGCCGCTGGGTGAGGATCTCGACGGGAGGGCTGCCGTCCCACGTGATGCGCTGCAGGCCCTCGTTTCCCCCCGTCGGCATCCACCCGCGGACGGTCTGCCCGAGGTAAAGGGCGCCATCCGGCCCGAACGCGTGGCGCATCCCACCGAGCCGGAGGCCTTGCCCGCGGAGAAACGGGAACGCCGTTCCCTGATACGAACCGCCGACCTTTTCGAGATCGATGCGCATCAGGACGGCGGACAC
The DNA here is from genome assembly GCA_044370095.1 of Opitutaceae bacterium. Taxonomy (GTDB): domain Bacteria; phylum Verrucomicrobiota; class Verrucomicrobiia; order Opitutales; family Opitutaceae; genus ER46. The sequence goes on from JBILWD010000060.1 coordinate 4,075, forward strand.
GTCGCCGAGGAAGACCTGACCGGTGAATGGACCGAACCGGCCGCCCGTCTGGTCCCACACCGGCTGGCCGGGGGATGTGCCCATCAGGCCGCGCGGGAGGTACACCGCCGGTGGCCGGCGGAGGCGGGAGACCTCCGCGGCGGACAGGCCCCGGTCCCGCAGTTCGGGATGCCATTTGAGGCTGTCGGGGTGCCCGTGGAACGCGCCGCGCTCCACGTGGATCAGGGCCGAGGTGGGTACCCAAGCTCCGGCGCAATCACTGATGAAGAGCTCATCGTCCGGGCTTAGCCCGACGCCGAGGGGCTGGCGGAAGCCCGAGGCCCACGGGGTGAACGTGCCGTCCGGGGCGATTTGGAACGCCCAACCTTGGAACTCCGCCACGGAGCGGTGGCCGTCCGGGACGGCGCCTGGCCCCGGCCACGGGAGGTACTGTGCCGTCCGGAGCGGACCCCGGGTCCACGGCAACTCGACCCCGCGCCCGAAGGAGCAGAGGCCCGAGGAGGCGTAAAAGTTGCCTGCCCGGTCGCGCACCAGGCCGTAAGTGAACTCGTGGTAACTCCCGGTGATGCCCCAGTGGTCCGCCACCGTGGTTCGGATCTCCGCGACCCCATCGCCATCGAGGTCGCGCAACCGGGTCAACTCGGGCCGCTGGATGACGAAGACATCCGTCTCATCGGCGGCGACCACTCCGAATGGCTCGTGCAGCCCGTGGGCTAATCGGCTCCAGCGTTCGCCGCCGACGTGCCGCATCCAGACCTCACCACGCCGGTTGGTGACGACGAGGCTGCCGCGTGGGGTGAAGGCGACGCCGGAGATCTCCGGAATCATCGTCCGCGGCAGAGCCACGGCCTCGACCCGGTATGGGGTGCGCCGCAGCGCCGACAAGCGGACCTCGCGGTGGAGGGTGGAGCCGGCGGCGACCTCGAGGCGGAAGGTAGCCTCCTCGTGGTCCGGCGCGGTCGCCCACACGTCGTAGGTGCCGGGCGGAAGCGAAATCTGAAAGGTGCCGTCCGGGCCGGCCCGCTGGATCACTTGGCTATTCTCTCGCCCCGCGAGCGCTGGGCCCTCGACGCGCACCTGCGCGAGGCGCGCCAGACTGCCGCCCTCGCTCACGATCCGGCCGGACAAACGCGCCGGGGCGGGCGCCGCCGCCAGGGCCAAGCCTGCGGTCAACAGCGCGAGGAATCCGAACAGCAAAGGTTTCATCGGATCGCCTCCCCGTCGGCGCGGAGTAGTCGCACCGTGAATTCGCCGCCGGACTCCTCGGTGAACCCGGCGTGCTCCGCCTCGCTTCGCGCGCCCGTCACCTCGATGCGGACCCCGGCTTGCGGTGCGAGTCGTAGCCAGAGGGTGGGCTTACCCGGCCCCACCGTGAAGTGGCGGGTCAGGCCCCGGCCTTCTGGCAGCGCCGTCGGACGTTCCGTAACCGTCCGGCCCTCGATCTCATAGTGAAACTCGGTTGTGCCAGCGCGCGCGGTATGGCCGCGGAAGCGCCACGGCGCGGCTGGCCCTCCGGCCGCCGTACGCCACGCGGGCTCCGGGGATTCTCGGTACCAGACGGGCCCATCGAGCCGGGCAGGGGCGCCCTGCTTCGTCAGCCAGCGCGGCCGCAGGTCCGCGAATTCGCCGGCCCAAAGGTAGTTGATACCCCCACGGACCGGATCGAGGCAGACGCCCACTCCTTCGGGAAAGGTGAGCGCGAAGGATCCGGGATGCGCGTCGGGCAGCACGGTTCGTTGCACTTGGGGCGTCGCGCTGGGTACCGGTCGACCGATCGCCCACCAGACCGCCTGCGTGACGAGCCGGCGGCCCGAGGCCTCGCGTAAGGTAGCCGGGTTTAACGCAGCGAGGTGCACGAGCCGGCGGGTGCCGTCCTGGCGGATCCAAGCGAGCGGAGCCGTTTCCTCACCCGCGGTCGCCTCCTGCAGCACGAAGGTATCTGCGGTGAGTCCGCTCCACAGCCGCAGGGGAGGTGGCGCCAGAGGCTCGGTGACGCCGGTGGTGATAGGATGGCCGTAGTCGCTGAGTACCGTGGGTGCGGCGCCCTGCGCGAAGCTCCCTCCCGGCGCAGCACCCAGCAGGGCGGCCACCTCGGATGCGCCGCCGGGCCAAGCGGCGGGGTCGGCTCCAAGCACCACCAGCGGTCGCGGGCGTTCGAGGAAACCCGCGAAGGCGGCGTCAACGGCGGAACCCGCGGAACCCGGCCCGCGCCACACGATCGCCACCTCAGCCTCCTCCGGGTTGCCGACCACCGTGAAGAGGGCGAGCGCCGTCGCGATGGCGGTGAGTTCCTCTTCGGATGCTGCCGGTGCGCCTAGGATGGCCACGCGCGGCGGGGTGGACTTCGCCGGGCCATCCGCCGCGATGGCTGAGCACCAGCCCAGCGTCGCGGCGAGGCCCCCAACGGCAAGGGACAGGCGGGTGCGCGCGAGGTGGCGGGTCAGGCGGCAGAGGCGCATAGGCTGAGCCTCAGGGCTGCGGCGACGGCGGGGTCGCCTCAAGGATGAGGTGGCCGAAGCGGTCCGGGGTATGGAAGGAGGGCTTTGGCGTGAGGGCCTGCGCCCATTGGCTATACTGCGGATTGGTGCGGCCGCCGTGCCGGTTGAGGTTCATCCGTAGCACCGTGCCCGGGCGCGGCGGCGTCGCGGGGGCGTGGTCGGCGAAGTTGCGCCAGGGGATCGCGATCTCCACCCGCCAGACCCGGTCCTCGTCGGCATCGTCGTTCAGTGTGCCCTCGTAGGTGCCCGCGAGGATCACTCCCTCGGCGTCCCAGCGGGGCGCGCGGGGCTGGGTGGGGCCATTGGGACGGAAGTTGTCGAGCAGCCCGCCGATGACGTTGAACTCGAGGTTGAAGTAGACGTCGGGCTTAGCGGGGTCCGGCATCAGCATCAGCTCGACGCAGTCGTCCTCGGGGATGCGGCCGTCGCGCTCCGTGTGCCGGGCGGTAATGTGGCGGTCGTCGCATTCGAAGGCGAGGTAGAGGTGGGTGTCGTCCCAGAGCAGGCGCGCGCGGGTCTGCTCGCGGCGGCCCTCCCGGTACCACGTGAAGACGAAGTCCCCGGCGAGCGGCGCGGCGGCCCAGACGGGGTCATCGAGGCGCCCGTCGATCCGCGGGGGTGTGGCCGCGCGTGGGGCGCGGTACTCGGGTAGGGGAGGGGGCTCCGCAGCGGAGGCGGGCACCGCGAGGAGGAACAGGATCGCCAAGGTTGGGCGCATGGGGAATTGCCGCAGCTGGGGATGGGTGGAACCCCGCTTGGTCAGCCGATGTAGATCCGGGATTCCCGCCGGTTAAAGGTTTTTCCTGAAGGTCTGGGACTGTGAAGATGGAGGTCTGCATGCGCGCCCCCTTCGGTCGTCTTTGTTTACTCGTTTCCCTCTGCCTGAGCCCGGTCGCAAGCCTGCGCGCGCAGCTGAACTTCACCTTCGACTATTCGCTGGACACCGGCTTCTTCAGCGGTGCCAACGAGGGACGGCGTCTCCATTTGGAAGCGGTCGGCAGCTACGTGAGCCAGTTCCTCACCGCCACCAGCCTCGCGGGGATCACGGTGGGCGGGAGCAACACGTGGACCGCCCAGTTCACCTCGCCTTCCAGCCCATCGACGACCCATTCCGTGACGGATCTCTCGGTCGCCGCCAACACGGTAGTGGTCTATGTCGGAGGGGCTGGGCTGGGGGGCTCGGTCCTGGCGCAGGCGATCCTCCCGGGAATTAGCGCCAGCGGCGAGCAGGGCTGGGTGAACAATACGGTGCTCAAGCGGACGGCAGGCGACAGCGTCTACACCCGGGCGAGCGTCGCGGCGCTCTCCTTTAACTCCTCCACCGCGTGGTTCTTCGATTCCACGCCACTGGCCAGCAGCAACTTCGCGGGCCAGTTCGACTTCTTCTCCGTCGCGGCGCACGAGTTGCTCCACGTCCTCGGATTCGGCGACACCCGGGGAGGATCCGGTTGGGATCGGAACCTGTTCAACGGCGCCTTCGCCGGGGGCAAAAGCTTGGAGGAGAAGTCGGACACGCCCTTCGGCGTGCCGCTCAATGCGGGCCGCGATCATTGGGCGGCGAACACGCTCAGCTTCTCCACCCGCGACGGTGCAGTCCAGGAAACGCTGATGGATCCGGACATCGCGGCTGGCGTTCGCAAATATGTCACGAGCCTAGATCTCCGGGCGCTCAACGATATCGGTTACGCTGCGATGCTCACAGCGGTGCCTGAACCGGCCGCCTTTGCGCTGGGGACCGGAGTCTTGTGCCTCGTCTGGGCCTGGCGGCGGCGCGGGCGCCGGGATCAGAGCTGAGAGCAGGCGGCCGGCACGAGGAAGCGCGCGGTGTTGCGCGAGGTGTTGTTCGCCCAGCGGGGGTCGTCCTTCATCTTCACCCAGCGCGGATCGGGGCCGAATTTCTTCCACGCCGCGAGGTGCGCCTCGAGGGTCGGGCCGGAGGTGAAGTAACGCAGGTGGGGCAGGTTCGGGCCGGCAAGCGCCTGGCCGAAGAAGACCGGGCTCATCCCGAGGTCGCGCATCAGCTGGGTTTCACCCTCGTCGAACATCGCCATCTTGTTCAGGGCCTTCAGCTCGCTGTGGCTCTCGTAGTCGCGCATCTCGAAGACGCGGCCCGGGGCCTTGGACTTCGAGAAGGCGGGCACCTCGAGGCGGGGCATGCTGGCGAAGGCGCGGAGTAGCCAAGTGTCGACGCGCTCGAAGGCCGGCTTCGCCTTCTCGACTTGGAGGTAGGCGGCCCCGGCGGCCTGCAACTGCGGGTCGGTGACGAGGTCCGCGCTCACAGCGTGGAAGGAGTCGAGGGTCGCGTGCGGGATCAGGACCCAGAGCGGGCTGTCCGTGATTGGCTCCGAGGTGCCCTTAGGCTTGTCGACCTTGATCTCGGTGAAGACCCCGACCGGCCCAACGTTGCGGCGGGAGAGCGCGGGCAGCAGGGCGTTGGCGAGGTAGGCCTCGACGGGGGCGCGGGGCGCGCTGGCCTTCAGGCGCGTGTCGGCCTTCAGGTGGTAGCAGCGGACTTCGTAGTACTCGCGACCGGCGGCCGCGGCGGCGCGGGCGGGGCGGGTCGCGGCGGCAAGGGCGGCGGCGGTGGCCATGGAGGAAGTCAGGAAGGTGCGACGGGAGGAGGGCATGGGGAGTGAGCGGAGCGTCGGGCGTGTGGACGTCGCTGGCAATCCCGGAGCGCGCGGAGAATTGCATCGCGCGAGGGCCGCGGGGCGTTTTTCACTCCGTGACCCCCTCCTATGTCCTCCCCGCTCTCGATCGCATTCATTGGCCTCGGTGTGATGGGCCGCAGTATGGCCGGCCACCTCCTGCGGGCCGGCCACCGGTTGCACGTCCACAACCGGACCCCCGCCAAGGCGGCCGAACTGCTTGCTGCTGGCGCGATGTGGCACGACTCCGCGGGTTCGGCGGCAGCCGCCGCGGACGCGGTGATCACGATGCTGGGCTTCCCCTCCGACGTGGAGGCGAGTTACCTCGGCGCCGGCGGGATCGTCGAGCGTGCCCGGCCGGGTGCGCTGCTGATCGACATGACGACCTCCAGCCCGGTGCTGGCCCGCAAGGTCGCGGCCGCCGCTGCGGCGCGGGGGCTCGCCGCGCTTGACGCCCCGGTTTCCGGCGGCGACCTCGGCGCGCGCGAGGCGCGGCTGGTCATCATGGTGGGCGGCGAGGAGGCCGCCTTTGCGCGGGCGCAGCCGTTGTTCGAACTGATGGGCAAGAACATCGCCCGGCACGGGGCCGCGGGGGCGGGCCAGCATTGCAAGATGGCGAACCAGATCGCCGTCGCGGTGGGGATGGTCGCTTGGGTGGAGGCGCTCGCCTACGCGCGCCGCGCCGGCCTCGATCCGGCCGCCGTGCACGCGAGCATCAGCGGGGGGGCCGCCGGCAGTTGGGCGCTGACCAACCTCGCGCCCCGTGCGCTCGCCGGCAATTACGCCCCGGGCTTCTACGTGAAGCACATCCTCAAGGACATGCGCATCGCCCTCGACAGCGCGGCGGAGCTGCAGCTCGACCTCCCCGGCCTCGCCGTCGCGCGGCGCCTCTACGAGGAGGTCGCCGCCCGCGGGCTCGACGAGTGCGGCACCCAGGCCCTCTACCAGCTCTACACCTCCCGCTGAACGATGAAGCTTTCCCCTGACTTCCGCCGCCGCGCCCTCGCCGGGGAGTGGCTCACCGGCACCTTCCTCAACCTCGGTTCCCCGCTGACCGTCGAGATCGCCGGGCTCGCGGGCTTCGACTGGCTGCTCATCGACCACGAGCACGGACCCGGCGGCGAGGACCTCCTGTTGCACCAGTTGCACGCCGCCGCCGCCACCCCCGCCTTCCCCGTCGTGCGGATCGCCCACAACGAACCCGCGCGCTTCAAGCGGGTGCTCGACGCCGGCGCCAGCGGGGTGATGGTGCCGTACGTCAACACCGCGGACGAGGCGCGCGCGGCCGTTTCGGCGATGCGCTACCCGCCCCACGGCACCCGGGGCGTCGCCAAGTTCAACCGGGGCGCCGGTTTCGGGGGCGACTTCGAGGAGTATTACCTCCACGCCCACGAGCGCCTGCTCGGCGTGATCCAGATCGAGACCCCGGAGGCGGTCGCCAACGCCGAGGCGATCGCGGCGGTGGACGGTGCGGACGTGCTGTTCGTGGGCCCCACGGACCTCTCCTATAATATGGGAATCCGCGATCAGCTGGAGCACCCCGATTTCACCGCGGCCCTGCGCCGCGTCGCCACCGCGGCCCGCCGCCACGGCAAGGCCGCGGGAATCCTGGTTCACCAAGCGGCCCTCGTGCCCAAGGTGCGGGAGCTGGGCTACACCTTCACCGCCCTCGGCAGCGATGGCGGCGCCGCGCGCGCCGGACTGCTCGGGTTCCTCGCCGGCCTCCGCGCCAACTGATCCGACGATGCGTATCACCGAGATGCACATCACCCCCATCGCGTTGGGGGATCCACCGCTGCTCAACGCCGCCGGCCTGCACGCTCCATACTGCCTGCGCACCGTGGTTGAGCTGCGCACGGCCGACGGCCTGAGCGGACTCGCCGAAGTGCCCGGCAGCGTTGCGGTAGACGCCGCGCTGGCCGCGGTCCGCGAGACCGTCATCGGGAGAGATCCGCGCAACTGGCAGGCGCTCCGCCAGCGACTCGCGGAACGTGGCGCGCCCGAGGCTTCCGCCGCCCGGGGAGATAAACCGTGGGATGGTCGGACCCAAGTTCAGGTCTTTAGCGCCCTTGATGTGGCCTGCCTCGACCTGCAGGGTCAGGCGTACGGGGTGCCGGTCGCCCAGTTGCTCGGCGGGGTGGTGCGCGAGCGCGTGCCCTACTCGGCGTACCTCTTTTACAAATATGAAGGTGCGGGCGGAGAACTCGGCTTCGGCACCGATCCCGCGGCCAAGGGTTGGGACGCGGCCCGCCAGCGAGCGGCGCTCGATCCAGACGGCATCGTGGCGCAAGCCGAGGCCATGGTCGCCGCCTTCGGGTTCGCCTCCATCAAGCTCAAGGGCGGCGTCTTCGAGCCGGCGCAAGAGGTTGCCGCGATGCGTGCGCTGCGCCACCGCTTCGGCGCGGGGGTTCCACTACGCCTCGATCCGAACGCGCTCTGGACGGTTCCGACCTCCATCCGCTGGGGTGGCGAGCTGGAGGGCGTGCTTGAGTACCTGGAGGACCCTTGCCGCGGACAGGCGGCGATGGCCGAGGTGCGTCGCGCGCTGCGCCTTCCGCTGGCCACCAATATGTGCACGACCTCCTTCGATGACCTGCCGGGCAGCGTCCGGACCGGCTCGGAGGACATCATCCTCACCGATCACCATTATTGGGGCGGGTTGCGCGCGTCGATGGAGCTGGCCGCGCACTGCCGGACCTTCGGCCGCGGGGTCTCGATGCACTCCAACAACCACGCGGGGATCTCGCTCGCGGCGATGACCCATCTCGGGGCCGCGATGCCCAACCTCTCCTACGCGCTCGACACGCACTACCCGTGGCAATGGGAGGACATCATCGTCGGTGGCCGCCTGCCGATCGAGGAGGGCTGCGTCACCCTGCCGCGCGAGCCGGGCCTCGGCGTCCGCCTGGACCGCGAGGCGCTGGCCCGCGCCCACGCCGCCTATATCCGCTGCGGTCTGCGCGAGCGCAACGACGAGATTGAGATGCGGAAGAAGGTCCCCGGCTGGACCTTTCAGGCCACTCGCTGGTGATGATGAATTCCCTGCCGCAACGTTTCGCCGGGCGCACCGCGCTCGTTACTGGGGGCGGGTCGGGCATTGGCCGCGCCATCGCGCTCCGTCTCGCCGCCGAGGGCGCCACGACTTGGATCCTCGAGTCGCGCCCCGAGGCCGCCGCTGCCGTCGCGCAGGAGATTCGGGCGGCCGGAGGGCGGGCGGAGACCGTCACCGCCGACGTCACGGACACCGCCGCGATGGCGGCTGCGTTCGCCGCGCCGGCCCGGCTGGATGTGCTCGTGAATAACGCGGGCATCAGCCACGTGGGCGACGTGCTCGGTACCGCGCCCGAGGACCTCGACCGCCTCTACGCGGTGAACGTCAAGGGCGTGTACCACGGCCTGCATTTCGGCGTGCCGCGCCTGCTGGAGGCTGGGGGCGGCGTAATCTGCAACCTCGCGTCGGTGGTCTCGAAGATCGCCCTCCCGCAGCGCTTCGCTTACGGTATGACCAAGGGCGCGGTGTTGGCGATGACCCTCTCGGTGGCGCGAGATTTCGTCGACCGCGGCATCCGCGCGAATTGCGTCTGTCCAGCCCGCGTACACACGCCGTTTGTCGATGGCTTCGTGGCCAAGCACTACACGGGTGAGGAGGCGGCGACGCTGGCGCGGCTGGCGGCGGCGCAACCGCTCGGGCGGATGGGGCAACCCGATGAGGTTGCCGCGCTGGTGGCGTTCCTGTGCTCTCCGGAGGCGGCCTTTATTACTGGCTCTGCCTACGACATCGACGGGGGCGTGACGCTGCTACGGTGACAGGAGGGCGGGCGCCTGCGGGTGCCGCGGGTCGAGCTCCAGCACCCGTCGCGCCGCCGCTGACGCCCCTGCGCGATCGCCCTGCTGGCGGAGAATGGTGGCGCGCGCGTAAGGGTAGTCGGCGATGCGGGGCGCGAGCTGTTCCGCGGTCGCGAGGGCCGCGATCGCCTCGGCGCTGCGGGCGGTCTGGTGCAGGAGCAGGCCGAGGTTGTACCAGGCGCGGTCGAAGCGCGGGTTCCGCCGCACGGCCTCGCGCAGCGCGAGCTCGGCGTCCGGCAACTGGCGCGCCCCGGCGTAGGCGAGGGCGGCATTGAAGGCGGCGTCCGCGTCGGCGGGGTTGAGCTGCGCGGCCCGCCAGAGGGAGGCCGCGGCCTCGCCCGGGCGGCCGAGCTCGTTGAGCACGATGCCCAGCGTGTCGTGGAGCCCGGGCGAGTTGGGATCCCAAGCCACTGCCTGCCGGAGCGAAGCCTCGGCCTCGGCGGTGCGACCGCGGTTGAAGAAATCCTGGCCCAGTCGCATCCGGCCCGCCGGCTGATCGGCACTCGCCGCCAGATAGGTGTCGAGTTCCTGCCGGATGCGGGAGCCCGCGGGCAACTCAGGCGAGAGGGGCCAGGCGGCGTCGAGGCGGACGAGTCGGACCGGATCGTTGAGCATCGGCCGCAGCGTCTCGTTCTGGCCGGGTACGCCGGAAAGGACCTGCACCGCAGCGGACCGCACCATCGGGTCCGCGTGCGTGAGGTGTTCCTTCGCCACCGTGGGCACGCGTGGGTCGCGCGTCGCTTGCGGGCGGGTGAGCAGGAGGAGGGTGGCGCGCCAGGCCGGCACGTCTTCGTTCGCGATGAACTCAAGGAGGCGATCGAGCGATCCGGGCTGGCCGGCCTGCGCGGCGGCGACGACGCGGGTGCGCTGCCGCTGACGATTCTCGAGTTTCGGTCCGTACCATTTCTCGGCGTGCTCGATCGCCCAATCCACCGAGCGGTCGGTGTGGCACCGGTTGCAGGCATTCGGAATACCCAACTCCTTGGTCAGCAGTGGATCCGGCTTCGTGAAGCCGTGGTCGTGCCGCGGATCCCGCTGCATATAGGTCGTGCGCGGCATATGGCACTCGACGCAGCGGCCCCCGGTGCTGCCGGGCAGGTGATGCGAGTGGGCGACGGGGTCGATGATCGGTGCGTTGCCGCGCGGGGAGGGACCGTGGCATTGCAGGCAGAGAGAATTATCCTGCACCGGCAGGATGGTTTTCCCGCTATGGGCGTCGTGGCAATCGAGGCAGGTTACCCCCGCCTTGCCACCCATCCGGCTGGTGAGGAGCGAGGTGTAGTTGAAGTCCTCGTCGCGCACCTGGCCGTCGGGGTAAAAGACGTTCGCTTCCGTCGGCAGGGTGAGGCGGTAGTGGTCGTGGTAGGAGCCGCCGGGCTCGAGGCGTCCGGTGAGGAGTTCGTTGCGCGCGTGACACGGGGCGCACGTCTCCTGTGCCCGCTGGAGTTCGGCGGCGGTGGCGCCTGGTCCGCGTCCGCCCGGAGGCGAGGGGCGCGGTCGGAAATGCGATTCGGGGAGGTCTCCGTGGCACTGGTAGCAGCCTACGCCCTGCTCGCGGAAGGTCGTGCGGTAGGTGTCGGTGGTGAGGTCGTAGTTCTTCCGGTAATCGGTGAGATGGCAGTGAGCGCACATCGAGTTCCAGTTCATCCCTCGCCCCCGCCAGTGCCCCCACTCGCCAGGTCGACGGCGCTCATCGGCGAAGACGTTGAACCATTCCTTGCGCTGCGGATCCCACGCCAGTTCCGCCGCTTGGTACGCGCCCCGTTCCCCCGGCACCACGTACTGCAGCAACGGAGTGTGGCCGATGACGAAGTCGGCGGCGTAGGTGTATCCAGGATCCCCGTTCCCACGGCGCTCGGTGAAGGTGGGCTTGCCGTCTTCCCAGCGGATCTCGTAGTCGACGCCGTGGAGGTTGAAGCGCTGGGGGGTGCCGACCGCGGCGGCGTCTGCCGGCGCATCCACGGCTCGGTGCGCGAGCGCGTGATGGGAGCCGGCCCAGTCGCGGTAGATCTCCTCGTGGCAGGCGCGACAATCGGCGGACTTCGCCGGCACGGTGGTGGCGGCGGCCGCGGCGGGCGCCGCAGAGGGAGCGG
>JBILWD010000274.1:0-5122 GCA_044370095.1 Opitutaceae bacterium
CGGGCGGACCTCGCGGTATTCAACGCCTTGAGCACCGCGGTCCTCCGCCAGCGGGCGGTGGAGTTCGAGTACCGCAAGTCGGGGGAATCCCGGGCGGCGCGGCGCCGCGTCGAACCCTACCACCTCGCGCACCGCGAGAACCTCTGGTACCTCGTCGCCCACGACCCGGAGCGCGGCGCGCTCCGCACCTTCGCCTTGCCCCGCATCGGGCACGTCAAGGTCCTCAACGCCCGCTTTACCCGGCCGGCCGACTTCTCCCCGGAGCGCTTCTTCGCCTCCGCGCTCGGAGTGCTCGGCGGAGCCGGCAATTTCCGGGTCGTGGTGCGATTTTCCGCCTCCGTAGCCGACCGCGTGCGCGAACGGGAATGGCACGAGTCCCAGGAACTCAGCCCGCTGCCGGAGGGCGGAGTGGAGCTGACGCTACGACTGGGGGCCCTGGCCGAGGTCGCAGGCTGGATCCTTTCCTGGGGGGCGGACGCCGAGGTGCTGCGCCCACCGGAACTGCGGCGCCGCCTCGCCGCGACCGCCGCAGCCCTCGCCGAGCGTTATTCCGCGGATTCCGCGTGACCTTTCCCCGCCCCACTCGTCAGGGCCCTTCGCCGACACTCTGGTATTGCAGCGCGCGTTCCAGTCGGCGTCCTTCCTCCCACCGCCCGCCCCCTTCCCCATGGCCAAATCCAAAAGTTACACCGGTCTCGTGCTCGTTCTCCTCCTGCTCGCCGCGGGCGGCGGGGGCGCCTGGTATTTCCTCGGCACCAAGACCGAGAAGAAGACCGAATTCCAGACCGTGAAGGTGGCCCGGGGAGACATCGTCCAGTCGGTCACCGCCACCGGCGACCTGCAGCCCGTGGTGACCGTCGACGTCGGCGCCCAAGTCTCCGGCCAGATCAAGGAGGTGATGGTCGACTACAACTCCAAGGTGAAAGCCGGCGATGTGCTCGCCAAGATCGACGAATCGACCTTCGTCCAGCGCCTGCGCCAAGCCGAGGCTGACCTCGAGTCCACCAAGGCGAACAACCAACTGCTCAAGCTCAACGTAGACCGCACCAGCGGGCTGCACCGCCAGAACCTCGTTTCGCAGGCGGAACTCGACAACGTCCTCGCCCAGCTGGCCCAGTCCAACGCGCAGCTCCTCACCCGCGGCGCGGCGGTGGAGAACGCCAAGGTCGACCTCTCCCGCTGCGTCATCACCGCGCCGATCGACGGGATGATTCTCGACCGTCGCACCGACAAGGGGCGCACGGTCAACGCGAATATGAACGCGCCCGTGCTCTTCACCCTAGTGAACGACCTCACCAAGATGCAGATCAACGCCGCGGTGGCCGAGGCGGACATCGGCACGATCGCCGAGGGGCAGGAGGTCAAGTTCACCGTCGACGCGTTCCCCAACCGCACCTTCCCCGGCAAGGTCCGGATGGTCCGCAACGCCGCCAGCGTCCAGCAGAGCGTGGTCTCCTACGCCACCATCATCGACGTCGCCAACGAGGACCTCCGTCTGAAGCCCGGGATGACAGCCAATGTCTCCATCATCGTGCAGCAGCGGTCCAACGTCCTCCGGGTAGCCAACGGCTCCCTGCGGGTGCGCGTGCCCCAGGATCTCCTCGCGCCCGCGGCGCCCGGCGAGACCAAGACCGGGGGCAAGACCGCCGGCGCGACCCAGACGATGACGGACGAGGAGCAGATGACGGCCATCTTCGGCATCATCCGTGCCGTCGGCTGGGAGCGTGGCTCCCCGCCCTCCCCCGAACAGATTGAAAAGGCGAAGACCCTCGCCAAGGAAAAGGGCCTCGACCCCGACCTCGTCGCCGCCCGGATGGCGATGGGCGCCGGCCGCAAGGGCGGCTCGGGCGGCGCCCCCGGCGGTCCCGGAGGACCGGGCGGTAGCAGCCGCGGCGGCGGTTTCTCCCGCGGCCCCTCCAGCGGCGGGGGTGCCGGCGAGCGAGGCTTCAACAACACGGTGGTCACCCGCACGCTCTACGTTTTCGCCGACCCGGACGCCGTCGACAAGCGGCTGCGCCCCGTCACGGCCCGGCTCGGTGTCTCCGACGGTTTCTTCACCGAGGTCCTCGAGGGCCTGAAGGACGGCGAGACCGTGATCACCGGCGTGATGCTCCCCGGCGCCGCGCCGGTGCCCCAAGGCCCGCCGGGCGGATCCTCCAATCCCTTCAGCGGGCGCAGCAGCTTCGGCGGCAGCAGCCGCGGCGGCCCCCCGCGCTGAGCAACCCGCGCGCCGGCCCAATGTCGCCCGTCGTCAAAATCCAGGACCTGCACAAGATCTACGAGTCCGGCGAGGTGCCGGTCCACGCCGTGCGCGGCGTGAGCCTCGAGATCCAGCGCGGGGAATTCATCGCCCTGATGGGCGCCAGCGGTTCCGGGAAATCCACCCTGATGAACATGCTGGGCTGCCTCGACCGCCCCACCCGCGGCACCTACGAGCTCGATGGCATTAACGTCGACGACCTCGACCGCAACGACCTCGCGGACCTCCGCAACCAGAAGCTCGGGTTCGTCTTCCAGGGCTTCAACCTGCTCGCCCGCACCACCGCCCTCGAGAACGTGGAGCTGCCGATGCTCTACGGCCGTCACCGCAAGATCTCGATGGAGAAGATCCGCGAGCGCGCGATGCACTGCCTCGAGATCGTCGGGCTCGCCAACCGCTTCGACCACTTCCCCAACCAGCTTTCCGGGGGCCAGCAGCAACGCGTGGCCATCGCGCGCGGCCTCGTCAACGAGCCCCAGGTGCTGCTCGCCGACGAGCCCACCGGTAACCTCGACTCCAAGACCTCCGTGGAGGTGATGGGCGTCTTCCAGAAGCTCAACGAGCAGGGCATCACGATCGTGATGGTCACCCACGAGCTCGACATCGCCAAATACTGCCGCCGCAACCTGATCCTGCGCGACGGCGTGGTGGTGCGCGACGAGCTCGTCACCGACCGCACCATTGCCGAGGAGGAGATGCAGCGCATCAAGGCCGCCGAGGCCGCCGCCAAGCTCACCCACCAAGCCAAGTCCGGGTCCTGACGCCACCATGCACTTCGCCAACACCCTCCGCGTCGCGCTCCGCGCCCTTCGGCGCAACACCCTCCGCTCCCTTCTGACCGCCCTCGGGATGATCATCGGCGTCGCCGCCGTGATCACGATGGTCAGCATCGGCAGCGGCGCCAAGGCCCAAGTCGAGGCCCAGGTCGCCTCGCTCGGCCAGAACCTCATCACCGTGATGCCCGGCAGCTTCAGCTCCAGCGGCATGCGCGGCGGTTTCGGCAGCTCCGTCTCCCTTACGCCGGAGGACGCTGACGCCATCGCGGCTGAGGTCGCCCACATCGACGGCCTCAGCGCCGAGGTCCGCGACCGCAACCAGGTCCTCGCCAACGGCCTCAACTGGAACACCAACGTCAACGGCGTCGGCCCCGACTACCCCTACGTGCGCAACTGGCCGATGGAGTCCGGCGCGATGTTCACCGAGCAGGACGTGAAATCCCTCGGCAAGGTATGCGTTATCGGCAAGACGGTCGCCGACCAGATGTTCCCTAACGAGGATCCCATCGGGCAGACGCTGCGGATCCGCAACCTCCCCTTCCGCATCCTCGGCGTCCTCTCGCCCAAGGGCTTCAGCATCTTCGGCTCCGACGAGGATGACGTCGTCCTCATCCCCTACACCTCGCACATGCGCCGGGTCTCCCGCCGCACCTCGATCAGCATGATCCGCATCCAGGCGGCCGACGCTGACAAGGTGGCGCAGGTCAAGCAGTCCGTGGAGGATCTGCTCACCCAGCGCCGCCGCGGCCGCGAACCCGACTTTACCGTCCGCACCCAAGAGGAACTGGCAAGCGCCGCCACCGCGACCGCCAAGACGATGACCGGCCTCCTCGCCGGCATCGCCGGGGTCTCGCTCATCGTCGGCGGCATCGGGATTATGAACATTATGCTCGTCTCCGTCACCGAGCGCACGCGCGAGATCGGCATCCGCCTCGCCATCGGGGCGCACGGCAAGGACGTCCTGACGCAATTTCTGATCGAGGCCATCCTGCTCAGCTCCCTCGGAGGGTTGGTCGGGGTCGCCGTCGGCGTCGGAGGCTCGCAGGCACTCTCCTCCTACAACGGCTGGCCAGTTCTCGTGCCCACCACTTGGATCTTCATCTCCGTGGCAGGCAGTGCGCTCGTCGGCATCATCTCGGGCTTCTACCCGGCCTACAAGGCCGCCCAGCTCGACCCAATCGACGCCCTCCGCTACGAGTAACGCGGGAGTTTCCCGCTCGACACCGCCCGCGGGCCTTTGCCTCCTCGCGCGATGTCCCTGTCCCCCGCGGTCGAACTGCAGGCGGTCGCCAAGCGCTTCGGCGACGGACCGCCCGTCCTCGAGGACATCTCCCTCCGAGCGCATCCCGGGGAAATGATCTCGCTGCTGGGCCCCAGCGGCTGCGGCAAGTCCACCCTGCTGCGGCTAATCGCCGGGTTGACCCCCGCCACCGCCGGCAGCCTCCGCGTGGAGGGCCGGCCGCCCGGCGACCCCGCCGCCTCGGTCGCCTTCGTGTTCCAGGAGGCCACCCTGCTCCCCTGGCTCAGCGTCCGCGCCAACGTCGAGGTGCCGCTCCGGCTAGGCGGCGCCGCCGCCGCGGACCGCGCGGCCACCTCCTCCCGCCTGCTGGAGCTCGTCGGGCTCGGCAACCGCGGCGCGGCCTATCCGCGGCAGCTCTCCGGCGGGCAGCGGATGCGGGTCTCGCTCGCCCGCGCCCTCTCGTTGTCCCCCCGCCTGATGCTGCTCGATGAGCCGTTCGGCGCGCTCGATGAGATGACGCGCGAGCGCCTCAACGAGGAACTCCTCGCTCTCCAAGGCGCAGGCGGCTGGACGGGCTTCTTCGTGACCCACTCCGTCGCCGAGGCGGTGTTTCTCTCCCACCGCATCCTCATCCTTTCCTCCCACCCGGGGCGCGTGCACGCGGAGGTCACCGTGCCCCTCCCGCATCCGCGCACCGCAGAGACCCGCCTCCAGCCGGAATACCTTCGTCTAGTCGCCCAGGTTTCCCGGCAGCTCCGCGCGGTTTCGCCCGCCGGCTGAACCGGATCCGCCGATGCTCCGCCCGAACCGCCGCCTCCTCCTGCCCGTCGCCACCGGGCTCCTCTT
>JBILWD010000061.1:0-14963 GCA_044370095.1 Opitutaceae bacterium
ATAGTTCCAGGTGGTGGTGAGGCGCCATTCGCGGGGCGTCACTAGGTCGTAGCGGCTGTAGGCGCGGCCGCGGCCTCCCGGCAGGAGGAAGCCGTCCGGGTTGGCCTCGGAGACGGCATAGCGCACGGGGACGAGATCGGTCTGGTTGAGGGCGTTGGCCACGTTGAGCTGGAAGCGGAAGCGGCCGGGCACGCCGCGGAAGGTCCGCGTGTGGGCGAGGAGCAGGTCGGCGGCAGAGAGGGCCTGACCCGTGATCTCCGCGCCCGACGAGGTGCGGCCGATGATGTTGGCGCTGCGCCAGCGCCAGCCGCCCCCGAGGGTCCAGCCGCGGAGCGCCCCCTCCCGGAAGTCGTAGGCCGTGAACAGGCTGACTTTGTGCGGGCGCACGCCCCAGCGCTGCTCGTTCTCCTCCTTGGCGTCGTTCAGAGCGTCCACCACGTCAAAAAGCTCCTGCGCGAGGGTGATTCCAGAGGAGGTGGTGAGCGTCCCGGGCGCCGCCTCCGGGTGGCGCCCGGCTAATTCGAGCCAACGGGCGGCGGTGCCTCCCGGGAGGTAGGCCGCGGGGTCGACGATCCAGCGGCCCGTGGCGTCCTGGCGCACGCCCTGCACGACCCGGCCGTCTTGGGTGCGGAACCCGTACCACTCGATGATCTCCCGGCTCACGTTGGTGCGGCGGGTGTCGGTGCGGGAGTAGTTGGCGACGAGGCGCCAGCCGCGCGTGAGGTTGGCGGTGACGCGGGCCTCGTAGCCGTCGGCCTCGTAATCCGAGCCGGCGGCGGTCGCTGGCGGGGTTAGTTCGGCCTCGATCGGTGCCCACGCCGAGGCGGTGAAGGGCCGGCCCGGTCCGGTGAGGGCAGACTCGAGGGCGTCCGCCACGCGTCTATTCCGGCCCGCCGCCCCGACGAACCCGGTGGTGGTGACCTTGCCGCGTTCCAAGGAGGTGAAATAGACGACCTTCGCGTTCAGGCGGCCGCCGAGCAGATCGAGGCTGAACCCAACGTCGGAGCCGACGCCTTCCGACGGGGGCGCGAGTTCGCCGCGGGGGAACGTCTTCCGCACGAAGGAGGGTACGCCTTGGTTGGTGGAGTAGTTCGCGAGCAGCGAGAGCCAAGGCCGCAGGTGCGCGACCACCCCCGCGGTGCCGGTGTGGCCCGTGGCGGAGGTCGTGCGGGCCAGCGCGCGGTCCCGTATCACGACGTCGCCGACCAAGGGGTCGTTGGCGAAGCCGAGCTCGATCACGTCGACTCGATCCTGCCGGTAGCCGGCGGTCGTCACGAGGCGGCCATCGAGGAAGTAGCTCTGGGCGACGCCCAGCAGCGAGAACGCCTCCTGCTCCCCGCCGCTGTTGTTGGCGCCGGCGACCTCGTTCGCGAACACCAGGCCAAAAGCGCGGCCGTCGAAGTTCACCGTGGTGGGGAGCCGCCGGTGATCGCCGACCCGGTACGTGCCGTACGCCCCCTCGGTGAGGTAGTTGCGGACCGTGATCCGGTTGTTGGCGTTGTTGGGCACGGGACTGTAGGGGCGGCCCGCCAGCGCGAGCCAGGAGTTCGCGCGCACGTCGTACTGGTCTTGGATGGAGGCCATCGCGGCGAGGCGGTGGCGGCCGAGCCAGCGGCGTGCGGGCTCGACGGTCCACGAGGCGGCGAGGCGGGTCTCGCGCACCTCGCCGGTGTGGACGTCGCGGCGCCAGTTGCCGTCGAAGTAGAGGCGGCCCGCGTACGGGTTGGCGGGGCCGTTGATGCCCAGCGTGCGGTTGGCGTCGCCGCGCAGAGTCGGATCGGCCCCGGTCATCAGCGTGACCTTCGCCGTCGTACGTTGGTAGTTGTGCGCGAGGTTGAAGGCGAGGGTGCGGGTGGCCTGCCAGTCGGCGGAGAAGGTCCAGTTGCGGAGATCCTGGTCGCGCGCCATCCCCGGACCGGCGCCGTTCAAGCGGTAGGGGAAGATCCGTGGGTCGTTGATGCGGAGGCCGCTGGTCGTGACGCCCGGCGTGCCGTCCGGGGCGCGCACGGCCGCGTTGTTGTACGAGCCGGTGAGAAAGGTGCCGCGGGCGTCGAAGACCTGCCCGTCGTTCTCGATGTAAATGGCGCGGCGGTTCTGGCCCGTCGCCGCGACCTCGCGGCCGGTGACGCCGAGGGCCAGCATTGCGGGGGTGGGTAGGGTGTTGTTCGGGGTAAACGTCACCGCAGCGACGCCGCGGGCTTCGCGGTTGTCATACCAAGCGAGGAACTGGTCGGAATCCACCGTGTTGCGGATCACCGCGCCGATGTCCCGTCCGGTCTCGCCCATCGCGGTGAGCGTGAGGCGGGGGTGAGGCCGCGCGACGACCGAGGCGAAGAGGCGGCGCCGGTCTTGGAAGTCCCACGCACGCCAGCCGCCATTCTCTTGGTGGAGGGCGGCGACAGAGAGCGCGAGCTTCCCGGGCAGGAGCACGCGGTTGGCGTCGAGCTCGGTGCGGTTGCGGTCCCAGGCCCCGGCGCCGTGGCGGAGCGTCAGGGCGGCGCGGCCGAGCTGGGCCACTTTGGAGGTCTGGTTCACGATGCCGCCCGGGGAGCCGATGCCGAAGAGGATGCTGTTGGGCCCGCGGCTGTCCTCGTAGCGGCCCGCGCGGTACGGGTCCACGGGCACGATGCTAGTGAAGTAATCGAGACCCAGGCTGGCGGTCAGGCCACGCACGAGGATCGAGGGCGTCAGGCTCTGGGCGTTGACGACGGGGTTCTGCTCCGAGCCGGCCTGGTTCTCGTTGGTGTTCATCTCGCCGTTGACGCTGTAGCGCATCAGCTCGGAGACGTCGGTGATGGCGATGTCGTCGAGGAACTCGCGGGTGAACACGGAGAGCGAACTCGCGGTGTCGCGGAGCGCGGTGTTGAGCCGGCTGCCGGCGAGCGAGTTCTCCGCGGTGTAGCCGACGTCGCGGTCGGTGGTGACTTGGAACGGGGAGAGTTCCACGGGCGCCGCGGCGGGCGGCGGGGAGGCCGGCGTCGTCGGGGCGGATGGCGCGACCTGGGCGGCGAGTGCCGGGACGAGTGCGAGCAGGAGAGGCAGCAGGGGTTTCATCGTGCGGTTATGGGGTCTTCAGGGCGTGGTGCAGCAAAAAGTCGAGGACGCGCGGGTCCTCGAAGAACCCGGCCCAGAGCGAATGGCCCTGGCCGGGGACGACTAGGAGTTCCATCGGTCCGCCCAGGGCGGTGTAGCGCGCGTGCAGGAGGGCGGAATTTTCGGCCAACGGAACGAGCCGGTCTTGGTCTCCGTGCAGCGCGAGCAGCGGCACGCGCGCGGCCGCGAGCGGAGCGAGCCGGTCGACGGGGTTGTGTCGCGGAAGCTCGGCGGCGAGGGCCGCGGGCGTGAGGCCGAAGGCCGGTGCGGCGCGCTCCAGCCCAGGGTAGCTGGCGAAGTTGGTGACGGGGTAGATGCCGGCGAAGGCGGCGACGTGCGCGGGGTATTCGGCGGCCCAGGAGAGCAACATCAGCCCGCCGCGGCTGCGCCCGAGCAGCACGGGGCGGGGGGAGTAGCCGCGCGCCGTGAGCAGCGCGTGGAGGCGGTCGAATCCGGCGCGTCCGGCGGCGTTGCCGTAGGATTCCCCGACGTCGATGCCCGCGAGGGAAACTCCTGCCGCGAGCAGGCGCGTGAAGAGCCAGTTCTCGTGGCCGCCCGGCAGGTTGGGGAGAGTCGGGGCGTACCAGACCCACGGGCGCGGACCGCGGTCCGGCGGCCGGGGCGCGGGGATCAGGAAGGCGCGGTGTCCGCCGACGGCGAGGCGCTCCTCCCCGGACCACGTGGGCGCGGGCGGAGGCGGAGCGGCGCCGCGGAGGCCGAGAATGGCCGCGAGCGCGAGGAGGGAAAGGGCAGCGGAACGTTGCGTGCTCAGAAGGATCCTTTCACGCCGAACGTCCAAAGGGAGCCGAACTCCGCGCGCTGGCGGAACTGCGCCGCGGCGGGGGTCGACGGGCCGTGGATTTCCACATCGTCGGTCGGGTCGTTCACGTTGCGGAGGTTGGCGAACAGCGCGAAACGGCGGCCCAGCGACCGCTCCGCGGTGACGTCGATGTACGAACGCTTGGAACCCCAAGTGAAGGTCCCGGGCTCAATGCTGCGGCCGGTAACGGGGCCCCGGCGCGCCCGCCCCAAATAGTTCCAGTTGAGCCGGACGTTGTAGGTCTCGCGGGTCAGGCTGATGCCCCAGTTGCCGCTCTTCGGGTAAAAGCCTGCGAATTGCCCCGCGTTGACGCCCGTGGCGCGCTGCACGCTCCCGTTGGCGAAGACCTGGAGCCCGCGCGCCCAGCGGGGCAAGAACGTCAGCGCTTGGCGGTAGTTGACGTCGTAACCCTCGATCCGCACGCGGCCGGGCAGGTTGTACTGCGTGGCCACGTCGAACCGGTCGTAGAGGACCGGGTCGAGGCCATAGAGGACGAGGAAGTCAGGCGTGGCGTCGAAGACCGTGCTCCCGAAGAAATTCTCGAAGTCGCGGCGGAACGCGCCGGCTGACAGGAGCCCGATCCGCTCGAAGTAATACTCAAGGCCCACCTTCGTCGTCTTCGCGCTCCAGGCCTTGATGCCGGCGTTGTTGACCGTGATGCGGTTGGTGTTCGACGGCGGCGCCTCGACGTCGGGCAGGGTCACGCCGCCGGAATACTGGTTGAAGTTCGGCCGGCCCACCGACGGGTACCAAGCGGCGCGCGCGATGAGGTTCTCGGTGAGTTGGTGGCTCGCGTTCACGCTGGGGAACCAGCGCAGGTACTCCTTGCGGACGCTGGCCTCGCGGTCGAGGAACGTAAGGCGGGAAACCTCGAGCGGGGCGGTGGCGCGGGGCAGGGGGCGGCCGTTGGCGCCGAGGACCACGCGGCCGGCGGCGTCGCGTTGGAAGTTGCGGGCCGGGTCGCTCAAGGGGCCCTCCGCGCTGACGTTGGTCTGCTCCGCTCGGAGCCCGGTGGTCAGCTTCAGCCGCCGCTGGAGGAACGCGAGGTCGGCGCGCAGGTAGGCCGAGGAGATCAGCTCGCGGGAGAGCTTCGAGCTGTTGACCTGCGAGCGATAGACCGCGTTCTCGTCGCTCGTGAACTGCGCGGGCGCGGCCTTGAAGCGGTCGAGCACGGCCTCGTTGCTCACCCACTGCACGCGGGGGATGCCGAACAGCCCGGCGCGCTGGAAGAAGTAGGGGTCGAAGAAGGCGGCGGCCCCGTCGTCGGAGCCCGCGGGCGCGGTGCTGGCGCGGCCGTCGGCGCCCACGAAATTGTAGGCGAGGGCGGTCGTGCGGTTGTCGCTGCGCGAACGGCGGAAATCGACGCCGGCCTTCAGGTCGAGCGGGACCGCGCCTCCGAACCCGCGGCGCACGCTGGCGTAGGCGGTGCCCTGCACGTTGCGCGAGCGCTGCGGGCTGCCGCCCGCGGTGCTGAGCGCGTACTCGCGCAGATCGTAGGGATTCACGGGCAGGCCGGTCGCGCCGTCCGTCACGGTGATGACCTGCGGGCGGAGGTAGAACATGTCGTCGAAGGAGACGGTGACCCCGGTGCGGCGGGCCTGGGTGGAGCCGAAGCGGTCCTGGTCGACGTTGCGGAAGCGGTTCTGCGCGTGCGAGGCGCCGACGCCGGCCTCGGCCTTCCAGACCGGCCCGTCGTGCCGGTAGGCCAGGGTCGGCATCAGCGTGCGGCTGTACCGGTGGTTGCCGCCATTGTTCAGGCGGATCTCGCCAGCACCGGTGAAACCGCGGGTGAAGCGCGTCGAGAAGTCGCCGGGGTTCACGCGGTTCACGAGGAAGCTGAGGGCGCGCTGGTTGAAGTTGGTGTGGAAGGTCCCGTACTGGAAGCCGAACGACAGGCGCCCCGCGGCGCCTACGCGCCAGTCCACGGTCGCGGCCAGCGAGGTGCGGTCGGCGATCTTCGACTCGGTGCGCACGAGGAAGTCCGTCAGGTAAGGGCGATCCGGGGTCGTGTCCGGGAGCGTGCCGCCGTTGGTGGCCGCGCCGGCGCCGCGCCAGGTGTTGGTGAGGAGCGGCCCCTCGGTGTAGAGGGTCGACGCGCCACCCGAGAGGGTGAAGCCGAAGCGCCGGCTGACCGGCATCACCCACGAGAACTCGAAGCCGGGACGCACCTTGTGGGTGGGCTCCCGCTGCGGCCCGGGGGAGCGGTGAAACTCCTTGGTGCTGTCGCGCATCGCGAGGTAGACGCTGGAATTAAAGGCCGGCCGGGCCCGCTCGAAGGCGCTGCGCGGCACGAGGTTCACTGAGCCCGCGAGAGCCGAGCCCGGGCTCTCGGGGGTCGGCGAGTACACTGCCTCGATGCGCGAGAGGGTGTTGATCGAGATGGCGTTGAGCTCGACGTTGCGCCCCGTGCCCGAGACCTCCGAGGTCGCGAGACTGAAGCCGCCGACCGTCACCGGCACGTAGGCCGAGGGCACACCGTTCATCGAGATCTCCCGCGGGTCGCCGCCCCGGTAATCCATCGTGATCCCGGGCAGCATCTTCAGGAACTCGCCGATGTTGCCATCCGGCACGATGCCGAACTCGTCCGCCGCGACCACGTTCACGAGGTTCGGGGCGAAGCGCTGCTCGTTGATGGCGATCGCCGCGCCGTCCATCTCCCGCGAGGTGGAAACGACGAGCGACTCCAGCTGCACGACGCCACGGTCGTCGTGGTAGCGGCTGCCGCCCGCAAGGGTCAGCGCGACGTCGCGCCGGGCCTGCGCGGCGAGGTCGGCCTCGATCCGGCCCGGCTCGAGCCCGGTGTAGAACACATCCACGCGCACCGGCCCGCGCGGCAGGCCGTCGAGCCGGAAGCTGCCCGACTCGTCGGTGAAGGCGACCTGACCCGAGCCGGCCACGGTCAGCCGCACGTTGTTCAGGTATTGCCCGGCGGCGTTCTGGATCCGTCCGGTCAGGATCCCGTCGGCCGGGGCCGCGGCGAAGCCGGGCGCGGCAGCCAGGAGGGCGAGCAACCAGGCGAGGAGCGAGCGGAGTGGGTGGGGCAGGGGCATAGGAAAAGGGTTCTGGGGCTCAGGGGCGCCGGCGCGTGGGGTTCTCGTACCAGACGACGCCGAGGCCGTCGGCTTCCTCGCAGGTGAGTACATCTAGGTCGCCATCGCCGTCGAGGTCGAGCAGTTGGAGCAGGTCGAATTTCACGCCCGGTGCGCCCGCCAGGGACCGCTGCCACCAGCCGCCGTCCGCGCGGCGCTCCAGCCAGACCACGCCCTCCAGTTCGCCCCGTGCGTGCTCGCACGAGAGGACTAGGTCGACACGCCCGTCCCCGTTGAGGTCCGCTGCGCGCACGGCCTTGGCGTCGCCGAGGCCCTCGGCGGGCAGGGAGTGTGTCTCCTCGCGCCAGCGGCCGTCAGGCGTGGGGTGCAGGACCACGATGTCGCGTGGCTTCACCGCCGCCAGGACCTCGGGCCGACCGTCACCATCGAGATCCGCCAGGTCAGCGAACATCACCTCGCGGCCGCGCGCGCCTAACGCGTACTCTCGCCAAGGCTGGTGAATGCGGTTCGCGGCGGCCCCCGGATTCTCGAGCCAGAACAGTCCCGCCCGGTCGCCTTTTCGGTCGGAGAACAGCAGGTCCTGGTCGCCGTCGCCGTCGAAGTCGTGCGCGTGCAAGGTCATCACCCAAGCGGCCGGTCGTAGTGGATGGAAGCTCCAGTCCCCGACCGCGGCCGGATCCGCCGGCGCCCGCAGCCATCCCAAGGGGCTGCCGGCGCCCTTGGCGGCGACGACAAGGTCCGGTCCGTGCTCCCCGTCGAGCTGCAGCGGCAGCACCTGCATCCAGGGATGGCGGCCGGCGAGCGCGGGGAAGGCCGTGGTGCGCCAGCCGCTCGGGTCGAGCAGGTCGGCCCCCGCGGAGGGCGGTCGGTGCCAGTAGACCGTACGCGTCCGCCCCTCGGTCGCACTGATCACCTCCAACCGTCCGTCCCCGTCGAGGTCCGCGAACACGGCGTCCTCGGCGTCCCTGACCTCCCCCACCGTCACTGCCGGCCAGGGGGAACGGACCCGCTCCGCGCCCGGATGCAGGTAGGCCCGGACCACGCCGCCCTCCTCCCAGCCGGTGACGAGGTCCGGGCGGCCGTCGCCGTTGAGATCGCCGACCTTGATGCCGTCCGCGCCGCGGGAGGAGGCGTCGATGACGTGGCGCGACCACGGCGGACCCGGCGCGCGCGTGACGTCCGCCGCGGGGAGGGTGGCGGCGCCGAACGCGACGAGGCAGGCGGCGGTCAGGCGGCGCACCGGCGGGTCAGTTGGTCTTCTTGGCGCCCTTCCTTGCGCCCGCCTGCTGCTGTTGCGCGGCGAACGCGACCGGGTCCATCCGGCGGAGATCCTCCGCGCTGGGCCCGCCGCCGAACTGCCGCCAGTAGAGTTCCTTGAGGGGGTTCACCTTGGGTCCCGTCGCGCCCTCGTTCACCATCAGGGGCCGGGCCGCGGCCCACCAGGCGTCGAACCGCTGCTGCAGGGCGGCGACAACCTGCGGGTGCTTCGCGGCGACATCCTGCTGCTGGCCCGGATCGGCCTGCAGGTCGAACAACTGCCAGGCGGGCGCGCGACCGCCGTCGAGCGAGACCAGTTGCCAGCGCGGGTCGCGCACGCTGCACGCGCGGTACTTCCAGTCGTCCGGCGAGGTCCCGAGGGGCCAGCGGCCGACGTGGGTGAAGAGGGAGCGCTCGGCCCAGGGGGCGGCGGGATCGGCGAGGAGCGGGACGAGGCTGCGCCCCTCGACCTGCGCCCTGGCCCGGGCGTCCAGCGGGGCGCCCGCCAGTTCCGCGAGGGTGGGGAGGAAGTCGAGGTGCGCGGTGAGCGCGGGAACGTCCGCCGGGCGCAGCCTGGCGGGCCAGCGCCAGAGGGAGGAGGAGCGGGTGCCGCCGAGCCAGGGGCTGCCCTTGGAGCCGCGCATGCCGGCGTTGAAGAGGCGGGTCCCGACGGTGCCGCCGTTGTCGTTCATGAACACGACGAGCGTGTCGCGCGCGAGGCCGAGCGTGTCGAGGCGGGCGAGGAGCCGGCCGACGTTGTCGTCGATGTTCGCGATCATCCCGAAGTACTTTGCGGTGTTGGCGTCGGGCACCTTGCCGGTGTAGCGGGCCTCGTCCTCGGGCCGGGCGTCGAGCGGGGCGTGCGGCGCGTTGGTCGCGATCCACGCGAAGAAGGGGCGGTCGCGGCCGCCCTCGCCGATCCAGGCCATCGCGCGGTCGAAAAAGACGTCCGTGCAGTAGCCCTGGGTGCGCACGAAGCGGCCGTTGTGGAGGATGGCGGGGTTAAAGTAGGTGTTGCCGGGCGCGTCGCCGCAGGATCCGGGGTAAGTCTGCCCGATCCCGCCGGCCCCGTGGATGAACATCTCCTCGAAGCCGCGCCGGCTCGGCCAGAGCTCCGGCTCGTCGCCCAGGTGCCACTTGCCGAAGATGCCGGTCCGGTAGCCCGCGCCGCGGAGGATCTCCGCGACGGTGACGGAGCCGGGCGCCAGCCGCTCGCGCTCCAAAATGGTGTGGGTCACGCCATTCTTGAACTCATGGCGGCCGGTCAGCAGGGCCGAGCGGGTCGGCGCACAGGTCGGGCTGACGTGGAAATCGGTGAAGCGCACGCCCTCGCGGTGCAGGCGGTCGAGGTTCGGCGTGCGCAGCACGGGGTTGCCGTGCGCGGACAGGTCCCCGTAGCCCTGGTCGTCGGTGATGAGGAAGATGATGTTGGGCCGCGCGCCGGCGAGCGGGGCGGGGGCGGCGGCGTGCGCGGAGGGCAGGGCAAGGAGGAGCGCGGCAAGCGCGCGGAGCGTGATGGCCATGACGGGGGAGGGGAAGGGGTGGCGGGAAGTTGGTCACCCGCCGCTGGCCTGTCAGGCCCAAAAGCCCGGCTCAGAGCGTGAATGGCAGGGTGCGGCCGGGCACGGGCAGCGCGAACTCCTCCGCGGTGAGCCCCGCGTTGCGCCGCGCGACCTCCAGCTCCGCCGCGGGCTCGCCGTAGCCGTCGTCCGCGAGGGGGAAGCAGCCGAAATGCATCGCCAGGCTACGCCGGGCGCGGACGTCGCGGTGCGCGCGCACCGCCTCCTCCGGGTCGCAGTGCAGGGCCGACATAAACCAGCGCGGGCGGTAGGCCCCGATCGGCAGGAGCGCGACCGCGAACGGCCCCAGCCGCCCGCCGATCTCGCGGAAGAGCGGCGCGTAGCCCGAGTCACCCGCGAAATACACCGCGCCCCGGGGGGCGCGCAGCGCGAATCCTCCCCACAGCGAAAGGTTGCGGTCGAACAGACCCCGCGCCGAGAAGTGCTGGGCCGGGGTGAAGGTCACGCCGTGCCCTTCGCCCAAATCGTGCTCGCCCCACCAGTCGAGTTCGACCGGGTCCGTGATGCCGGCGGCCGCCAGCAGCGCGCGCTGGCCGAGGCCGGTCACGACGCGCGGCCGGTGCCGGGCCTGCAGGGCGGCGAGGGTCGCAAGGTCGAGGTGGTCGTAATGGTTGTGGCTGACCAGGACCACGTCGATCCGCGGCAGGGACTCCAGCGCAATTCCCGGCGGATGCACGCGCCGCGGCCCGGCCCACGGCACGGGGCTGCAGCGCTCCGACCAGATCGGGTCGGTCAGGACGTTGCGGCCCGCGAACTGGAGGAGGAAGGTGGCGTGATTGATGAGGGTGACGGCGACCTCGCCCGGAGCGACCGAGGCCGGCAGGGCGGCGGGAGTGGTGGCGGGGAGCGCGGCGGGCCAGGGACCCTGCGCCCGCGCGAGTTGCCAGCGGAGTAGCGCGCCGAGGCCCGGTGGCGTTACGCCGCCGAGGTTGCGGAACCGCTCGCCGTCGCGCGGGGCAGTGCCGACCGGTCCGGGTCCGTCCGCGCGGGCGGCGCGCTTCCCGCCGAGCAGGGCGGCCCCGGCGACTAGGCGCAGGAGGGAGCGGCGACGGAGCGGCATCCGCGGAAGCTGGGCTGGGCGGGACCACGGGGCAAGCGCCGGCGGCGGGGTGGCGACTGTGGCATTGAAGCGCGCGCGGGAATCCGCACGGTGGCGGTAATGGAGGCAGCAACCACGGCACAGCAGGGCGCGGACGGGCTGGTCCCCGGGCAGGAGCCGCGCGAGTACGAGCGCGTGGTCCGCACGGCCGTGTCCGCCGGCCAGCTGCTCACCGCGATCGAGGTGGCGCGCGAGGGATTGGAGCGCTTCGGCGAGACCGGCTGCCTGCGGCAGCAGCTGGCCCTCGCGCTGGTGCAAACCGGGGCCCTCGCCGCGGCGCGGGAGGTGCTCGCCGCTGGCCGGCCCGGGGAGGTCCACGACGAAGAGACCCTCTGCCTGCTCGGGCGCGTCCACAAGGAGATGTGGCGCCGCGCGGCCGATCCACGCGAGGCGGACGCGGCGATCCAGCGCGCCTGCGAGCTCTACGGCGAGGCCTTTGACCGGCACGAGTCGTACTACCCCGGCATCAACCTCGCCTTCACCCTCGCCGCCGCCGGTCGGCGCGCCCAGGCCCGGCAATGCGCCCGGAAGGTCGCGCGGCAGTGCGCCGCCGCCGCCCGCCGCGAGGGCCGGCCGGAAAACTGGCTCTCCCGCCTGACCGGCGGTCGGCCGCCCGCGGACGCCGGGCCCCGCGACGGCTGGCTCCTAGCGACCCTGGCCGAGGCGCTCGTCCACCTCGGCGAGGAGGAGGATGCCGCGCGTCATTACCGGGCCGCCGCCGGCCTCTTCGAGGGCCGGTGGCGCGACCTCGCCTCGATGCGGCGCCAAGCCCGGGAAATTCTCCGCTTCGCCGGCCGGCCCGCGGACGCGCTCGACGGCTGTTTCGAGTTTCCCTCCGTGTCGGTCTTCTCGGGCCATATGGTCGACGCGCCCGGCCGCCCGCGCCCCCGCTTCACTCCGGCGATGGAGCCGGGCGTGCGGCGTCGCCTGCTGGCGCAGCTGCGGTCGTGGCGGGTCGGCTTCGGTTACGCTTCCGGGGCCAGCGGCGGAGACATCCTTTTCGGCGAATGCCTGCTCGAACTGGGCGCACGGCTCCATCTGGTGCTGCCGCTGCCGGTGCAGGGCTTCAAACGCCAGAGCGTCCTGCCCGCCGGCGGCGACTGGGAGCGCCGCTTCGACGCGCTCCTCGCGCGGGCGGAGGACACGGTCATCGTGCACGGCGGCCTCGGCGGGGCCGCGCCGGATGCCGGCGCCGGCCCGTGCGAATTGGTTTATGCCAATCGGGTGATGACCGGTCTCGCCGCGCTCCAGACGCGGGCCCTCGACTTGGAATTGCACCCGCTGGCGCTCTGGGATGGGGAGCCCGCGCGCGAACGGGGCGGCACCGCGAGCGTCGTCGCGGATTGGCGGGCGCGGGGTCTGAACCCGGTGGTGATCAATCCGGCGGGGGAGGTCCGTCCGGCCGGTGGCGCGGCTCCCTTGGCACCTGCCCCCGGCGTTGGGGCCGGCCAGGAAATCGAGGCCGTGGTCGCAATCGAGGTGGTGCAGTTTCGCCGGGTTCCCGAGCGCCAGTGGGAGGACTACCACCGTGTCTTCCGGAAAGGCCTCGCGGGCTTGGTGAGCCGCCTGCCCGCGGCGCCGCTCGCGGTCGAGGGGCTCGGGCCCCAGCTGGGCTTCCGCTTCTCCTCGCTGGCCGCGGCCTCCGAGCTCGCGCTTACGGCGGGGGAATGGGCCGCGGGCAAGCCGTGGGTGGACGAGGGCCTGCCCGCGGAGCTCGGTCTGCGCGTGGCGGTGCACGCGGGGCCCGTGCTGGCTCTCGCGGATCCCCTGCTCGGGCGGACCACCGCCCTCGGCGCGCACGTCCAACGGCCCCAGCAGATCCTGCCGGCCGTGCCCGCGGGCGAGGCGTACGCCAGCCGCGAGTTCGCCGCGCTCTGCGGGGCAGACCGGATTCCCGGGGTCGCCTGCGAATTTCTCGGCCGCCGTCCGACCACCCAGATGTTCGAGGAGGCAGTGCTCTACCGGCTCAGCCGGGACCGCTGATGGCCGTTTTCCCGCCTCCCGTGAGTATCGGCCTCCGCGCTGGAATCCTGACCGGTCTGGTTTGGCTCAACCTGCCCGCGCGCGCCGCGGTGGAGGATTTCGTGCCCCCGGCGGGCTGGCGCGCCGCGCCGGAACTCGCGGCCGGTTTCCCGGCTGGTGCGCTCCGCGCCCTGATCCACGAGCGCCCGTCCGGGACCGCGCCAGCCCGGCGGGTGGTCGCGGTCCTCTGGGATCCGGGTTCGCCGGCGGTCGCGCTGCGTCCGGTCCTGGCGCCGGCCGCGCGCACGGTCTCCCAGTTGGCCGCGCAGGAGACGCGCCGAGTCTTTGCCGCGCTCAATGGCGGTTACTTCGGCGGCAACCAGTCCTTCAGCCTAGTCGTCGCTGCGGGACAGGTGCTCTCGCCGAACGTCCGGCAGCTTTCCCGCCCGTTTCAGGGGGTGAATACCAACTATTTTCCGACGCGCGCCGCGTGGGGATTGGACGCCGCGGGGCGCCCAGCCGCGCACTGGGTTTACTCCGTGGGGACCGGCTCAGGGGTCCTCACCGCCTACGACGATCCGAGCCCCAACCGTCTGAATGCGCCGCCCGCTCCAGTTCCCGGGGCGGAGTTCCCCGCCGGCGCGCGGCCCTGGCCCGCGGCCTATGCGATCGGCGGCTCCCCGATGCTCGTCCGGGACGGGGTCGTGCGCGTCACCGACGCCGAGGAGCTCATTGAGGTGAATAACAGCTCCCGCCGCCCGCGCAGCGCGATCGGCCACCTCGCCTCCGGCCTCGTTGTCTTCGTCGCGGCTGAGGGCGACCAGCCCGGCGGTCCGCCCGGGCTCACGCTGGTGGAGTTGGCGGAGCTGCTCCGCGATTTCGGCTGCCTCGCGGCGATCAATCTGGATGGCGGCGGTTCCACCATGCTGTTGACGGGCGGCGCCCCCGCGGTGCGCCCAGGCGACGGCGCAGAGCGGCCGGTCGTGTCCGCGCTCCTGCTGGTCGACGCTGCCGGTTCCGGTCCGGTGCAGGGGCCGCCGATGCTCCGGCAAGAACCCTGGGCGTTGCGGCTGGCGCCCGGGGGGGCGGGCTGGCTGCAAGCCGGTGCGGAGGGCGGCGGCCTTGGCTACCAATGGAGCCGGGACGGTGAGCGGATCGCGGGCGCGACGACGGCGGCGCTCCGCGTGGAGGCCGCGGCGGTAGGCGCATCCGCCCGCTACGCCGTGACCGTCTCTAACGCCCGCGGCCTGGCGACCTCCGCGGCGGTGCCGGTCACGGTGGGACCCGGTGCGCCCGGGGAGCTGGTCAACCTGTCCGTGCGCGCCGCGGCCGGGGCGGGGGAGGATCAGTTGGTCGCCGGTCTGGCGGTGCGCGGGGCCTCGGTGCGCTTACTGGCGCGCGCGGTGGGACCCGGGCTCGAGCCTTTCGGGGTGCCGGGTGTCCTGACGGATCCGGCGCTGGAACTCCGCGCCGCGGGAGGCGCGCTGCTCGCGGCGAACGACGATTGGCCGGTCGCCCTGACCGCGACGGCGGCCGCGGCGGGCGCGTTTCCGCTCGCGCCGGGCAGCCGCGACGCCGGGCTCGTTGCCGCGATGGAGCCGGGAACCTTTTTGCTCTCCTGCCCGCTGCCCGCCACGGCGCTCCCGGGAGAGGCGCTGCTGGAGGTTTACGCGCTGACCTCGGGCGTTGGGGCACTGGCGAACCTCTCGACGCGGGCGCGTCTCGCTCCGCGGGGCGTGCTGACGGCCGGCTTCGTGATCCGCGGCGAGCAGGCGCTGACCATTCTGGTCCGCGCGGTCGGTCCTTCGCTGCGGGTGTTCGGGGTGGGGGAGGCGGTTGCGGCACCGCGGCTGGTGTTGGCCGGAGCGACGGGGGTCTTGGCGGAGAATCAGGGCTGGGCCTCCGCGCCCAACGCCAGGGCGCTGCGGGACGCCGCGGCGCGGGTCGGCGCGTTCCCCGTTTCCGGGATGGCGGCGGACGCCGCGCTGCTGGTGACGTTGCCGCCCGGCGCGTACACGGCGGCGCTGGCGCCGACGGGGGAAGGCGGGGGCGTCGGCTTGATCGAGGTTTACGAGGTGCGCTGAGCGGCCGCGCCGCGCTTG
>JBILWD010000275.1:0-5021 GCA_044370095.1 Opitutaceae bacterium
CCGCACCGCCGCCGGCAACGTCGGCAACGGAGCCGGGTTCAACGCCTACCCGCTGCGTACGACCGGGGCGATGCACGTCGGCCTCGGCGCGAAGCTCCGCGACACCGGCAAGCGCCTGCTGCTGGCGAACACCCAAGAGCATTGGTCGATGGAGGGCCGCGACATCATCCGCGAGGCGAACTTCGAGCCCGCCGCGAAGCCCGACGGCAACAGCTACCGCGAGAATCCCGGCTATGTCCGCAAGGTTGGGATGGAGTCGCACACCCCCTCGAACATCGGTGAGGTCGGCGAGAAGATGACGCCCCAGGAGCGGGCGACCAAGATCCCGCGCGGCAATTCGCTCTATCAGACCCCGCAGTTCGACGGCCACCACCAGTGGGGGATGTCGATCGACCTCAACACCTGCATCGGCTGTAACGCCTGCGTCGTCGCCTGCCAGGCGGAGAATAACATCCCGATCGTCGGCAAGGATCAGGTGATGCGCGGCCGCGAGATGCACTGGATCCGCTTGGATCGCTATTACTCCAGCGGCACCATCGATGCGGAGGCCTTTGGCGGTGAGGGTAACCGGGAACTCCCAGAGGACCCGCAGGTTTCCCTGCAGCCGATGACCTGCGTGCACTGCGAACTCGCGCCCTGCGAGGTGGTGTGCCCCGTCAATGCCACCGTACACGACGAGGAGGGCATCAACACGATGGCCTACAACCGGTGCATCGGGACCCGCTATTGCGCGAACAATTGCCCGTACAAGGTCCGGCGCTTCAACTTCTTCGATTGGAATCAGCGGCGGCTCGATAGCCTCTACCTCGGGCCCGCCGGGGACTACGGGATGCCGGAACTCCTCCAGATGGCCAAGAACCCGGAGGTCACCGTCCGGATGCGTGGCGTGATGGAAAAGTGCACTTACTGCGTGCAGCGCGTCCAGAACGGCAAGATCCGGCACAAGGTGAAGATGGCCCAGGCGGGCCGGCCGGGCGACGTGGTGGTGCCGGACGGCACCTTCAAGGTCGCCTGCGAGCAGACCTGCCCGGTGGGCGCGATCGTGTTCGGGAACATCCTGGACAAGGACAGCGCCGTGAGCCGGGCGAAGGCCCGCGAGCAGGATTACGCGGTGCTGGGCTACCTGAACGTCCGCCCCCGGACGACCTACTCCGGCAAGCTCCGCAACCCGAACCCGCGCATGCCCGACTTCCAACCGCTGCCGTTCAGCCGCGTGGAATATTCCCGCAAGAATGAGCCGGCGGCCCACGGCGACCACGGGGCCCATGGCCACGGTCACGGTGCGGCGCCTGCCACCCCAAGCCACGGAGGAAAAAGCTAATGGCGCACGCCGATCCTAAAGCCGCCGCGCACCCGATCCTGCAGGAGGTCAAGCCTGCGGCCCTGCCCCGGGCGGTGCTCGTGGAGAACGACCGCAGCTTCTCGTGGATCACCGAGAAGATCTGCGGCATCATCGAGGGTAAGACCCCTACCTGGTGGTGGGTCTGCTTCATCCTCGCCTGCTTCGTCGCCTCCTTCACGGTGGCCGGCATCACCTACCTCGTCGCCACCGGCGTCGGGGTGTGGGGCCACGCCAACCCGGTCAACTGGGCCTGGGACATCGTGAACTTCGTGTTCTGGATCGGCATCGGCCACGCCGGGACGCTCATCTCGGCCATCCTCTGCCTCCTGCGGCAGAAGTGGCGGACGTCGATCAACCGGGCCGCTGAGGCGATGACCATCTTTGCGGTGGTCTGCGCCGCGATCTTCCCGGTGTTCCACGTCGGGCGCGTCTGGTTCGCTTGGTACCTGTTCCCGATCCCCAATTCGAACGCGATCTGGCAGAACTTCCGTTCGCCGCTCGAATGGGACGTGTTCGCCGTTTCGACCTACGGCACCGTTTCGGTCCTCTTCTGGTACGTGGGTCTCATCCCCGACTTGGCCGTACTCCGGGACCGCTTCTATGCCGCCGGCAACAAGATGCGGGCCACCCTTTACGGCCTGTTCGCGATGGGCTGGCGCGGTTCCAACCGCCACTGGAGCAACTACGAGATGGCCTACCTGATTCTGGCCGGCATCTCCACCCCGCTCGTGCTCTCGGTGCACACGATCGTGTCGTTCGACTTCGCGGTCTCGCTCCTCCCCGGCTGGCACACCACCATCTTCCCGCCTTACTTCGTGGCCGGCGCCATCTTCTCGGGCTTCGGGATGGTGCTGACCCTGATGCTTCCGCTGCGGGCGGTCTACGGCCTCCAGGATCTGATCACGCAGTACCACATCGACTGTATGTGTAAGATCACCCTAGCGACCGGCACCATCGTCGGCTACGCCTACGGGATGGAGTTCTTCATCGCGTGGTACGGGGCCAACCCGTACGAGGGCTTCGCCTTCGTCAACCGCGCGTTCGGTCACTACGCTTGGGCCTACTGGATCATGATCTCCTGCAACGTGATCACGCCCCAGTTCTTCTGGTTCAAGGCGGTCCGCGAGAACACCGCGCTGGTCTGGATCCTCTCCATCTTCGTCAACGTCGGGATGTGGTTTGAGCGGTTCGTGATCATCGTCACCTCCCTCGCTCGCGACTTCCTGCCGTCCAGCTGGGGCTACTATTCCCCAAGCATCGTCGAGATCTTCACGTTCTTCGGGACGTTCGGGGTGTTCTCGGTGCTGTTCCTGCTGTTCATCCGGTTCCTCCCCGTGATGCCGATGGCTGAGCTTAAGGCCGTGACCCCGCAGGCCGACGTCCACGGCGGCCACGCTAAACACTGATCCCCCGCCGATGTCCGCCCAACCTTACGGCCTGATCGCCACCTTCAAGACCGCCCCCGCGCTTTACCACGCGGCGGAGGCGGTCCGCGACGCCGGCTACCGCCACTGGGACTGCATCACGCCGTTCCCCGTCCACGGCCTCGACAAGGCTATGGGCCTGCGCCGCTCCATCGTTCCGCGGATCTCCCTCGTCGGCGGGATCACCGGCTTCTGCACCGGGATGTCCCTCATCTGGTGGACGGGCGCGGTCGACTATAAGTTGATCGTCGGCGGCAAGCCGCTGTTCAGCCCGATGTTCGCCTTCCCGGTCAGCTATGAGCTGACGATTCTCTTCACCGCCTTTGCCACGATCATCGGAATGTTCGTCCTCAACGGGCTGCCGATGCACTACCATCCGGTGCTGAAGTACGACCAGATCCGCCGCGGAATGGACGATACGTTCTTCATTGTGATCGAGGCCCGCGACCCCCGCTTCAACGCTGCCAATACCCGCGCCCTGCTCGAGCAGGCCGGCGGCGAGGCGATCACCGAACTGGAGCCCTGAGTATGCGGCACGTCTACCTCGTCACCCTCTTCCTCTGCGTGCTCGGAGTCTCGATTCTGGGCTTCCGCGGGCAGACCTTCACCCTCCCGCCGCTGGACCAGTGGCCGGACTGGGCCTTCCCCGGGATGGAAGTGCAGCCCAAGCACCGCCCCCAGTCGGCCAGCGCCTTCTTCGCGGATGGTTCCTCCGACCGCACGCCTCCGCCGCGCACTGTGGCCCGTGGAATGATGCGCGATGACCTCCACCTGCACCAGGGCAAGGCCCCTGGCGGCGCCTTTGCCGCCGGTATGCCCGCCACGCTCACGGTGGACGGCGCCTTCCTGGAGCGCGGCCGCACCCAGTATCAGATCTATTGCGCCCCCTGCCACGGGGCCGTGGGGGACGGCAATGGCATCACCAAGAAGTACGGGATGGGCGCCACGCCTTCGTACCACGACCCGCGCCTCCGGGATCAACCCGACGGCGAACTCTACCAGACCATCACGCTCGGCAAGAACACGATGATGTCCTATGCCGACAAGCTGACCCCCGAGGACCGTTGGGCGGTCGTCGCCTATGTGCGCGCCCTCCAGCGCGCCCAGCAGGGGACGGTTGCCGACGTCACCGACGCGGCGGGTAAGAAAGCCCTCGGCCTCCCATGAGTTCCCACGCTGCCTCCGCCCCCGCGGCTCTTTCCGCCGCCCCCGCCTCGACCGCCCCGGCGGCGAGCAAGGCACTGACCTTCGGCCTCGCCGGGATCGTCCTGACCGCGCTGGGCCTGTTCGTTTCCGGTGCGAAGGTCGTCGCCCATTCTTGGCTGGTGGGCGTCACCTACTGGACCGCGATCGCGGTCGGGATGCTGCTGCTGGTGCTCATCCACCACATCTTCGACGCCTCCTGGTCGACCGTCATCCGCCGGCAATTCGAGCACGGTCTGGCCGCCTTCAAGTGGCTGGGCCTGCTGTTCCTGCCCCTCCTGCTCGCCACGTTCCTGTATGACCGCGACCTGATCTGGCCGTGGCTCGACCTGAACCGCGAAATCCACGGGGGACACACCGTCGGCCACGACCCGCTGTACCTGAAGAAGGCCGCGTTCCTGAACCCCGGGATGCTAATCGGGATGACGATCGCGTTCTTCGCGAGCTGGATCTGGCTCTCGTCCCGCCTGCGGCGCGCCTCCTTTACCCAGGATCAGGACGGCTCCCTTGGCTGGACCCGCCATAACCGGGTGACGGCCGCCATTGGCCTCCCGATCGCGGCCCTGACGCTCACCTTCGCCGCGATCTATTGGATTAAGTCTCTCGAGTACCACTGGTTCTCGACGATGTACGGCGTCTGGTTCTTCGCGAACTGCGTCCGTGGCGCCCTTTCCTTTGGCGTGATCATTATGGTCTGGCTGTGGCAGCGCGGGGATTACAAGGGCATCCTCAACACGAATCATTTCCATAGCATCGGGATGCTGATGCTGGCCTTCACGGTCTTCTGGGCCTACGTCACGTTCTCCCAATACTTCCTGATCTGGAACGCCAACGTGCCCGAGGAGACCTTCTGGTACAACCTGCGCGAGATTAACCACGACGGCGCCTCGAACCAGTGGAAGTGGATCGGCATCTTCGGGATCCTCTTCGGCCACTTCTTCATCCCGTTCTTCTTCCTGTTGTCCTACCGCTTCAAGGTCACGCCCCATATCCTCCGTCGCATCGCGATCTGGATCCTGGCGATCATCCTTCTCGACCTCTGCTACAACATT
>JBILWD010000001.1:0-39883 GCA_044370095.1 Opitutaceae bacterium
AAAGCCACCCCACTTGTAGGGCGTCCGCTCCGGCCCGCTCGCCTCCGCGGCGTGGAAGCGACCGTGATCCCAACGGTCCGGCGGCACCTCGGTGATCGCGTCGCCCCCGGTCCGCAGCAGTTCCCAGAACGCCGCCGGATCCGCCGCCCCCGGGAACCGACCCGCGAACCCGATCACCGCGATGTCCCCCGCCGCAACGGGCGCGGCCGCGACCGGCGCGGAGGCCGACGTGGACGCCGCGGACGCCACCGGCGCCGGAGGCAGCGGGGTCGGCGCAACAACCGGCAGTGGCCGCGGCGGCGCGGCCACGCCGAGGGTGGAGAGATGCGCGGCAAGCCGGGCGACGCTGCCGTGGTCGAAGAGGACCATCGGCCGCAGGTCGAGGCCGAGCTCCCGGTTCACTTCGCCGATGAACGCCACGCCCCCGATGGAATCCAAACCGAAGTCCGTGAACGGGGCCGCCCGATCCAGGTCGCCGGCGGCCAACCGCAGCACGCGCGCCAACACGCCGGCCACCCGCGCCTCGAGGTCCGCCGGCGCGAGGACGACGGCCGGGGCGGCGGCGGTCGCGAGTGCAGCGGACCGCGGCGCGGGAGTTTCGCCGCCGACGCCCATCCGCGTGAGCGCCGCGGGCGAGGCCCGCAGATAGACCCGTTGGCCGCCGCCCGCCGCCAGGCAGGCCGCGATCGCGGGCAGGCCGTCCGCGGGCGTGATCGCCCCCAACCCCGCCGCGCGCAGGGCCGGCAGGTGCGCGGGCTCCAAACCGTGCGCCCAGAAGCCCCAGTTGATCAGATGCACGGGGAACGGCGCGACGGCTCCCAGCCGGGCGGCGAGCGCGTCCTGCAGGCAGCAGGCCGCCGCGTAGGCGCCACGCCGCGCCTCGTTGAAGAAACTCTGGGCCGAGCCGAGGAGCACCAGGAAGTCGGGCGTGTGCGGGCGGATCGCCTCGTACAGCGCCGCCGTGCCCGCGGTCTTCGCATCCAGGATCTCTCTCGCGCGCGCCTCGGGCAGGGTCAGGGTCCGTTCGTCCTGGAACACCAGCGCCGCGTGGAACGCCCCATGCAACGCCCCGTGGCTCGCCACGGTTTCCGCGACGATCGCGCGCAGCGCCGCCGCATCCTCGCTCGCGGCCGCGTGGTAGGTGAGTTCGCCGCCCAACGCGCGGATCTCCGCCCGCGCCGCCGCGATCGCCGCGTCCTCCGCCCGGCGGCCCACCCACACGAGCCGCGCCCCGAATTTCGCCGCCAAGTGCCGGCTCAGCGCCCGCCCCACCTGGCCCGCTCCGCCCACGAGCAGATAGACGCCCCCCGCCCGGTAGGGCTCCCGTTCGGGAACCGGTACCGCGACCGGACGCAGCTCCTGCCGCCACCGCCGGCCCGCCCGCCACGCCACGCGCTCGCCCGGCCGCTGCGCCGGTTCCGCCGCCACGGCCGCCGCGCCCGCCGCCCAGGCGGCCGGGGTGTCGTCCGCGGGCGGCTCGACGTCGAGATGCGCCAGATCCAACCCGGGAGTCTCCTTGCCCAACGCCGAGAGCAACCCGGCCACGCCCGCGGCATAGGGCGCGACCGCCTCACCCGCCCCGGTCGCCCAGCAGCCGGCGGTCACCACCCGCAGTTGCAGGCCGGGCCGCCAATCCTCCGCCCGCGCGAGCGCCTGCGCGAGGCGGAGCAGCGCCAGCGGACCGCGCTCCTGGCCCGACGCGACCCGCGCGACCTCGTCCGCCCCGGGGGCCGGCGGCGCGTCCGCCAGGAGATAGATGCGACCCGGCGAGGCTCCGGCCACCACCCGGTCCCACGCCCCCGGATCACCCGCCGCCAGGCCGGCCTCAGTTGCGTCCACCACGCGGGCGCCGGGATGCCCAGCCGCGAGGGCGGCGGCGAGCGGCCCATGCCCGAGGATGAGCACGGGGCCGGCGGACACGGGGCCGGCGGCGGCCGGCGCTTCGGTCCACGCCGGCGCGAGGTGGCGCGGAGCAATGTCGAGGGCGGCCTCCGCCGCGGCCAGGTCACCTGTTCCCTCCGGCGCAACCTTCGGCACCTCCGGGAGTCCGCTCGGCGCCACGGGGACCGGGGGTGCAATGGGCGTCGCCGGCGGAGGAGGCACCACGGACCCTGGGGGCGCAGCCGGGCCGGCCGGGGCGGGCATTTCCTCCGCGAGGCGGGCGCGCAGGGCGGCGAGATGCGGCAGCGAGGCCAGCACGTCCGCCCGGGGCGCACCGAAGTCGATCAAGCACGCAACCTCGTCGACCCCCGCGGCCCGGCAGGCGCGAATCATCGCGACGCAGGAGTCCGGGGTGCCGATCAGCGAAGCCTCACGGCAGTACCGCTCGAAGGAGAACTCGGCCAGGCGGCGCCGCTCCTCCTCGCCCAGCGCCGCGGCGCCCTCCACTGCGCCCAAGTGGGCGTCGACCGAACTCCGGATGTACGCGAGGAACGGCTCGCGCACCACCGCCCGCCCGCGCGCCTCATCGGGATCGACAAAGGTGTGCAGCATCAGCGTGACCCGCCCCGTCGCCGGATCGAGGCCCGCGGCGCGGCGCGCCTCGCGATACGCCGCAATCTTCCCGGCCAACTGCTGGAGGTTCGAACCCTGCAGCATCGTCAGCACGTGGCAGCCGAGGCGCCCCGCATCGACGAACGAATCGGCGCGGCGTGACACCGCGAGCCACACCGGCAACTCCCGCTGCACGGGCTCCGGGTACGGACGCAGGCGCACGGTCTCGCCGCGGCCATTCACCCGCTCCGCCTCGCCGCCGCGCCACAGTCGGCGCACCTCGGGAACGCGCTCGAGCCAGGTTTCGCGCAACCGGGGGTAAACGTCCGGCGCGAGCACGAAGTCGTTCGGGTTCCAGCCGGAGGCGAACGCGACGTCCACCCGCCCGCCAGAAAGGTTGTCCACCACCGCCCATTCCTCGACGACGCGCAGCGGATCCGCGAGGGGCAGCACCACGCTGCCGGCGCGCACGCGCACGCGGCGGGTGATCGCCGCCAGCGCGGCGGTGAGGGCGGCGGGCGCACTGTAGATGCCGCCGAACGGATGGAAGTGGCGCTCCGGGGTCCAGACCGCCTCGAACCCGTTTCGGTCGGCGAACCGCGCCGCCGCCAGCACCAGGTCGTAGCGACCGCCGGGTTCACCCTGGTTCGCGTCGCTGAAGAACATCAGGCTGAGGCCAACCGCCGCCGGAGGCGCCGGCGGCTCCTCGGCGCCCGGGACCCAGCAGCGGACCCGCGCGAAGGGATAGCCCGGCAAATCCACGGGGAGCCGCGGCACGGTGCCGGGGAGTCGGCGCCAATCGACGGTCGCCCCATCCACCCAGCAGCGGGCGAGGCCCGCGAGATCGCCCGCGGCCGCCGCCGCCCCGGCCGCGGCGGTGAGGCTGCCGTCCTCGCGGCGCCGGACCAGTTCCGGATCCGCGCGGCGCGCGTGGCCCGCCCACAGGCCCGGCACGGCCTCGCCGCGCAACCACGCCTCGAGCGCCGCCGCCGCCCCGGCCGTGCTGGCGGCCGGGAACGCGAGCCGGTCCTCAAGCGCCTCCCGGCCCGCCTGCAGGGTGAACGCGAGGTCCGCCAGCGCGTCGCCGCTCGCGGCAAGATGCCGCGCGAGGCGCGCCGCGTGCTCGCGCAGCCGGGCATCGCCCTTCGCCGAAAGCACGATCAGCCACGGCCCGGCGGCGGGCGGCCCCAGCGCGACGGGCGGCGGTTCCTCGAGGATCACGTGGACGTTGGCCCCACCCGCCCCGAACGAACTCAACCCGGCGCGACGCGGCAGCGAGACCCCGTCCCGGATCAGCCGCGGCCAGGGCTCCAAGGCGGTGGGCACGCGGAACGGCGTGCGCGCGAGCTCGAGGTGCGGATTGGGCGGCGTGGCGTGCAGGCTCGGTGCGATCTGCCCGTGGCGGAACTGCAACAGCACCTTGGTCAGCCCCGCGATCCCCGCGGCGGACTCGCAGTGGCCGAGGTTGGATTTCACGGAACCCAGCCAACACCGGCCCGGCTCCGCCCCCGCGCCCGCGGCGGCAAACGCCTGCGCCAGCCCCGCCACCTCGATCGGATCGCCGAGCGAGGTGCCGGTGCCGTGCGCCTCGACGCAGGTGATCGTGTCCGGCGCGACCCCCGCCGCCGCGAGCGCCGCGCCCACCACCTCCGCCTGGGCGCGGGCGCTCGGCACGGTGTAGCCGCTGGTCCGGCCGCCGTGGTTCAGCGCCGTCGCCCGGATCACGCCATGGATCCGGTCTCCGTCCGCCACGGCCCGCGAGAGGGGTTTCAACAGCACCGCACCCACGCCCTCGCCGGGAACATAGCCCTCGCCGCCCGCCCCGAATGCCCGGCAGCGCCCGTCCCGCGTGCTGAAGCCGGTCTGGCTCAGCACGAGGTCCTTCTCGGGATGCAGGGTGAGGTTGACGCCGCCCGCCAGCGCCAGTTCGCACTCGCCGCGGCGCAGGCTCTCGACGGCCAGGTGCAGCGCGGTCAGCGACGACGAACACATCGTGTCCAACGCGAGGCTTGGCCCGCGCCAGTCGAAGAAGTGCGAGACGCGGTTGGCGATGCTCGCGAAGGAGGCGCTCAGCGACACCGGGTTGCCGCGGAGCCGCTCCTCCACCCCGAACAGCTGGTAATGCGCGTACATCACGCCGACGAACACGCCGACCGCGCGGCCCGCCAGCTCCCGGCGTGGCCGGCCCGCATCCTCGAGCGTGCTCCACGCCGTTTCGAGGAAGAGCCGCTCCTGCGGGTCCATGAACTGCGCCTCCCGCGGCGAGAGGTTGAAGAGCAGGGGATCGAAACGGTCGACGCCCCGGATGAAGCCGCCCCAACGGTTGGTGGTCCGCCCGGGCTTCAGCGGCTCAGGATCGTGGATCGCGGCCGCATCCCACCGCTCCGGCGGCACCGGCTCGATGCAATCGCGCCCCGCCGCCAGCTGCCGCCACAACTCCGCGACGTCGTCCGCCTGCGCGTAACGACCCGCGACGCCGATGATCGCCACCGGCTCGGCCGCGGCGGGAGACTCCGTGACCACCGCCCCGGCCGGAGCCGCGTTCAACTCCACCGAGCTCCCCGCCACCGGTCCGGCCACGACCGGCTCCGGCGCGCCCGCAAGGGCGCGAGAGGGTGCGGAGACGGAGGGGACGCGGGCGGCGAGGGCCTGGCGCAACGCCGGACCGCGGTCGCGCAGGAGGTGGTCCGCCAAGGCCTCCAGGGTCGGGAATTCGAACAGCAGCGTCTGCGGCAGCTCGCCCAGATCGTGGCTGAGGCGCTGCGCGAAGGTCGTCACCATTACCGAGTCGAGGCCGTAGTTCTCGATCGGCTCGTCAGCGAGGACCTGTTCCGGCGGCAGCTTGGTGAGTTCGGCGAACACGCGGACGAGGTGCGCGAGGACGTCGGCCCGCGCCGGACCTTCCTCGGCCGCGGCGATCTCCACCTGCGGTTCCACCGCCGCCGGGGCGGGCGGCATGACCGGTTCCGGCGGGCGCACGAGGCGCGCGATGCGCGCGGGGTCCCCCGCCAGCGCCATCACCCGGGGCAGGCCCGCAGCGAGCACCTGTTCCAGCACCTCGAGGCCCATGGTCCGGTCGAGCACGTCGAGGCCGAGTTCCGCGCAACGTGCCGCCGCCGCTGGTCCACCCATCCCGCCGTCGGCCCAGAGCGGCAGGTTGATCGTGACCACGCGGGGGCCCGGCCCACCGGCCGCGCGCGCCGCCTCGTGGTCGGCCGCCCACGCGTCGAGCAGCGCGTTGGCGTAAGCGTAGGCGGCCTGCCCGGGCGGACCGAGGACGCCCGCCGTCGAGGAGAGCAGCAGCAGGAAGGCCTCCGGTTCAGGCGCGAGGGCCGCCGCGAGGGCCGCCGCGACCGTGACCTTCGGCGCGATCACGGCCGCGAAGTCCGCCGCGCCGAGGCCCCGCGCCCGGCCGTCGCGCAGCACCCCGGCCGCGTGGATGACGCCGTCGATCGGACCGAAGGTCGCCCGAGCCACCGCGCACACCTCAGCCGCCCGCGCGGGATCGGTGAGGTCCGCGCGGATGAAGCGCACCGCGTCGCCAAGGACCGCGAGCCGTTCACGCCGCGCGCCGGTGGGCTCGTTCCGCCCCGCGAGGACCAACCGCGCCCCGCAGGCACCGACGAGATGCTCGGCGAGCAGGACGCCGAGGCCACCGGCCCCACCCGCGATGACGTAGGTCCCGCCCGGCCGGAAAGGAGACCCGGCCGCCGGTGCCACCGCCACCGCGGCGAGCTCCCGCCGCGCGCGTTCACCCCCCGCACCCAACCGGACCGCCGGCGGACCGTCCCGCCACTCCGCCACCACCGCGGCCGCCGGAGCCCCGGGTGCGCACTCGACCGTGCGCAGGCGCAGCCACGGTTCCTCGGCCCGCACGGCCGCCGCGTAAGCCTCCACCGCGCGCCGCGGGGCGGCACCGTCGTGCAGGAAGACGAGCGTCACCGGCGCCGGCCGTTCCCGGGCCGCGAGGGCGCGGACCACGGTGTGCAGCGCGCCGAGGCCGCCCGCCCACGGTTCGGCCACGCCTGCCGGCGCGACGAGTGCCACGACCTCCGGCGCGGCCGCGGTGAGGCGCGCGGTCAATGCCCCCAGCTCCGCGGACGTCGGTTCCGCGGGCGCGGGCGCAGGTCCGCCTTCGAGTTCGATCTCCGGAGCGGCCGAGCGCCACGCGTCCGTCTGCGCGACGTCGGCCCCCAGCAGCAGGATCCGCGTCCCTGCCGCGGGCGGCCCGCCCGCGGGCGCCGGAGCCCAGCGCGGGAGGTGGAACGTGAGCCGCTCCGCCACCGGGGCCCGCGCCGCGCGCACCGCGAGACCAGCCATCGCCGCGACCACGGCGCCGGCCTCGTCGCACCAGACGAAATTCCAGCGGCCGTCCACGGCCCGGGCGTGGACGAACACCGTTTCCGGCGGTTCCCGATGCACGCGATGGCTCCGCGCGGCGAACGGCAGCCCGGCCCCGCCGGCGTCACCCAACGCGGCGAGCGCCTGGAATGCGCCGTCGACGAGCGCGGTCTCGCGCGTGAGTCCCGCCGGAGCGGCACCGAGCTCGAGGCGCGCCCACAATTCGCCGTCGCCCACCCCGACCTCCCGAACCACGCGCAACGCCGGCCCGTGGCGG
The DNA here is from genome assembly GCA_044370095.1 of Opitutaceae bacterium. Classification (GTDB taxonomy): domain Bacteria; phylum Verrucomicrobiota; class Verrucomicrobiia; order Opitutales; family Opitutaceae; genus ER46. Next base: position 7,112 of record JBILWD010000001.1, read on the forward strand.
AAGCCGACCGCCGCCAGTCCCGCGTACAACGCCTCCGGATCCACGGGCCGCGCCGCGCGGCGCCGCACGGCCGCCAGCTCCACGGGCGCGGGTTTCTCCCCGGATGGCTCCGCCCGGTCGCCGCGAACCGACATCGCTTCGCCGCCGCCCGGTCCGCGGAGGCGCAGGCGACCGGAGCCTTCACCGGCGGACGTGAACTCCGGGCTGAGCTGCAAGCCCGCGGCGTCCGGCGCCAGCGGCGCGAGCCAAGCGATGTCCCGCAACTCCACGTGATCCGCGCCGAGCGCGCGGGCGAGTTCCGCGCGGGCGAGCGCGAGGGACGCCGCACCCGGGAGGAGCGGACCTCCCTGCACCTCGTGGTCGCGCAGGACGGAATCGTCGGCCGCCAGACGGAGCGGGCGCGGCGTGGTGGGCGCGGGCGACGCCAGCGGCGTCACCCAGTGGCGATCGCGGGCGAAGACGGTTCCCGGCAGGCTCACGCGGCGGGGCTTCCGCCCGGCCCACGCCTCGCGCCAGTCGACCTCCGCACCCTCAACCCACCAGCGGGCGACCGCCTCCCAGCGGCCCGCCCGCACGAGGCCGCGCACGAATTCCGCGCCCTCGGGACCGCTGGCGAGTCCGCGCCCGAGCCGCTCCGCGCGGGCGCTGCCGGTGGTGAGGTCGCCGTGCGGTTGGCCGGCCGTGAACGCGTCGAGCGCCGTCGCCACCTCGCCCCAGTCGGCGGCAGTGAAGGCGAGCCGCTCGTCGCCGGGCTCGCGGCCGACCTGCAACGTGAAGGCCGCGTCGGCCAGCGGCGGCCGCGAGAGCTCAGCCGGGCGGCGCAGCCACTCCCGCCACGCGGCGACGGTGGCGCGCAGCCGGCTGCTCTCGCGCGCGGAGAGGATGAAGAGGTGCCGCTGACCGTCGGGTCCCGCGTCGGCCGGCGCGGGCGGACCCTCCTCGACGACGACGTGCGCGTTAGCGCCGCCGGCGCCAAAGGAACTGAGTCCGGCGCGCCGCGGGGTCGCGCCACGGGGCCACGGCAGGGGCGCCTGCGGGATATGGAACGGCGTCGCCGCGAGATCGAGGTGCGGGTTAAGGGTGCGCGAATGCAGGCTCGGCGCGACGACCCCGTGGCGCAGTTGCAGGAGAAGTTTGAAGAGCCCGGCGAGGCCAGCGGCGCCCTCAAGGTGACCGAGGTTGGACTTCACCGAACCGAGCGCACACGAGGCGGGCGGTCGGCCCGCGGTCCCAAAGACCTCCTGCAACGCGGCGACCTCGATCGGATCGCCGAGGGCCGTGCCGGTGCCGTGGGCTTCGAGGCAGGTGATCTCCGCCGGGGCGACCCCCGCGGCGGCGAGGGCGGCCCGCACGACCGCGGTTTGCGCGCGCGGGTTGGGCACGGTGTAGCCGTTGGTCTTGCCCCCGTGGTTCACCGCCGTCGCCCGCAGGATGCCGTGCACGGTGTCGCCGTCCGCCAAGGCGCGAGAGAGGGGCTTCAGCAGCACCGCGGCCACGCCTTCCCCCGGCACGTACCCGTCGCCGCCCGCGCCGAAGCTCTTGCACCGGCCGTCCGCGGCCGCGAACCCGCCCTGCGCCAGGCCGACATCCTTCGCCGGGTGCAACGAGAGGTTCACGCCGCCGGCCAACGCCAGTTCGCATTCGCCGCGCCGCAGGCTCGCGCACGCGAGGTGCAGCGCGGTCAGGGCCGAGGAGCACATCGAGTCGAGCGCGAGGCTCGGGCCGCTCCAGTCGAACCAGTAGGAGACCCGGTTCGCGATCGAGGCCTGCGAGGCGTTGACGGGCACGAGCCGTCCCGGCGCCGAGGCCTCCAGGCCCACGAGCTGGTACTGGCTGTACATCGAGCCGACGAAGACGCCCACCGGCCGGCCCCGCAGTTCGGCGCGCGCGTAACCCGCATCCTCCACCGTGTGCCACGCCGTCTCGAGGAACAGCCGTTCCTGCGGGTCGATCAGCTCCGCCTCGCGCGGGGGCACCCGGAAAAACCCGGCATCGAAGCGGTCGACGTCCGCGAGGAAGCCGCCCCAGCGGTTGTAGGTCTTCCCGGCGGCCCCGCGCTCCGACGAGTGGTAGTCTGCCAGCGACCAGCGCTCCGGCGGCACCTCGGTGATCGCATCGCGGCCGGAGGCCAGCAGGGCCCACAACGCCTCCGGATCCGACGCCTGCGGGAAGCGGCCGTGGAAACCGATCACGGCCACGGCCTCCGCCATCTCGGCCGTTGCGGCAGCGGCGGCTACGCTCGGCGCTGCGGCCTGAGGCGCGTCCGCGGCGGAACCCACGGGAGCCGCCATCGCCACCGGCGCGCCCACGAACGGCCCCAAGGGCCGCGCGTAACGAATCGCCAAGTGCGCCGCGAGGGACGCGAGGGTCTGGTGCTCGTAGAGGAGCGACTTGGGCAACGGACCGAGATCCTCCTCCAGCCGTCGCGTGAAGGAGAGCACCAGCAACGAATCGATGCCGTAACGCTCGAGCGGGGCCGTCGCGTCGATGCGCTCCACGGGAATCTTGGTCAGCGCCGCCAGTTTCCCCCGCAGATAGTCCGCCACGGCCGCCGCCGGCACCGGTGCACCGCTGGCCACGGCCGGCTCCGCCGCACCGCGCGGCGCGTGCGCGATCACCTCCAGCGCCGGCGCCCCCGCGGTCACCGGTTCCAATCCCACCGCGACCACCGGCTCCTCCCCCGTCAGCAGCCGCGCGAACACCGCGCAGCCCAGCGCCGCCGGCAGCGGCTCGACCCGCTCGCCGCGCAGCGCCAGCAGTTCCGGCGCCACGCCCAGGCCCGTCTCCCACAACGGCCACTGGATCGCCACGCTTCGCCCCGCGCGCTCGCCCGCCAGCACGCGCCGGGCGCGGCGCCGCAGAAACGCATCGAGGAAGGCGTTGGCGTAGGAGTAGTCCGCCTGCCCCACGTTGCCGTCCACCGCGGCCACCGAGCTGAAGCCCGCGAACCAGCGCAACGGATCCGCCGCCGTCACCTCATCGAGCACCACCACCCCCGCGGTCTTCGGGGCCAGCACGCGCCGCGCCGCATCCAGAGACTGCCGCACCAGAAACGCATCCGCCGTCACGCCCGCCGCGTGGACCACGCCTTCCACCGGTCCGAACTCCGCCCGCGCCGCCGCCAACGCCGCGCGCACGGCCGCCGCGTCGGTGACATCCGCCGCCCGGTACCGCCAGCGTGAACCGGCCGGGAGCGCCGCCGCCAACCCCGCGGGCGGCTCCGCGCTCCGTCCCAGCAGCGTGATCGCGGAACCCCGCGCCGCCAGTTCCGCCGCCACCGCGCGGCCCACCCCGCCCGCGCCGCCACTCAGCACCACGTGCGCCGCGACCTCCGGCTCGCCGTCGGCGGGCGGCTCGCAGGGCTCCGTCACGCGCACCCGCCGCGCCGCGCCCACGCCGGTCACGTCAACCGCATCGTCCGCTGCGGCCCATTCGGCCGGCCAGGTCGTCGGATCCGTCACGCCGCGCAGCAGCTTCCAGCGCAGCTCCGGTTGCTCGCGGCGCACGGTGGCCAGCAGGGCGGCGATCGCTTCCACCGCGGGCCCCGGCGCTTCCTCCGTCACGACCAGGCCCCGCACCCCCGCGCGCCCGGCCGCGACCAGAGCCTGCAGCAAGAGGAAGACCGGCGTAAACGCCTCCTCCGGGCCGGCGGTGCGCGGCAGCACCCACACCACGGCGTCCGGCGCCGCCGCCGCCACCAACGCCCGGAAATCCTCCGGCACGTCGGGCCGCACGGTCCAAACTTCTCCGTCCGTCCCGCCGGCCCCGCCCGGCATCACCCGGCGCACCCCCGCGCCCGGCCACCCCGCGGCCAAGCCCGCCACCGCACTGCCGGTCGCATCCCAAACCAGCACGGCCCTCGGCGCCGGCGCCTCCGCCGCCACCGGCAGCGGCCGGGACACCCACGCCGGTCGCGCGAAGCGGAGCCGCGCGGCCACGTCGGGCGCGGGTGCAGCGGAAGCGAGGCGACGCACCGTGAAACCCGTCAGCGCGACCCGCACCCCACCCGCGGGATCGAGCAATTCCACATCGACGACATCCGTGTCACCCCGCCGCTCGCGGCGGCGCGCCCGCGCCCGCGCCCGGTCCAAACCATCCGCGGCTTCCGCCGCCCACCGTACCACCTCGACCCCAACCGGCACCGCCTCGCCCCGCGCGGTCACCGCGGCGGCCGCCTGCAGCGCCCCCTCGAGCAGCAATCCGGCCGCCACGCCCGCGGATAGGCCGGCCGGCACGCGCAACTCGGCCACGACCTCGTCGTCGCCGGCCGCGGCGGCGGTGATCACGCGCAGGGCAGGCCCGTGGCGGACGGAGCCGCCAAAGAACGCGGCATAAAATGCGGGGCCGTCCCATCGCCGCGGGAGCCGCGCGGATGCCGTTTCCGGCCCCGGGACGCCAGCGGGTAAGTCCGCGGGATCCCCGGCGGAGACGAGGCGGCCGCGGGCGGACGGCGCCCCCGCGGCGAGTCCCACCAGCAATTCGCGGTCCGCGTTCCCAGCGCCGAGGTCTACCGCCAGCCGGCCCGGCGTGGTGACGGGCAGGGGCCGAAGCCACGCGAAGTCGACGATCCGGCCCGGACCGAGCGGGCGGACCGCGGCGAGGGCGCGTTCGAGCTGGAGCGCCCCCGCGAGCCAGGGAGCACCGGCCACCTCGTGATCGCGGATCCACGGCGCGGTGGGATCGAGCGGCGTGGTCCAACGGCGTCCGGTCGGAACCGGTTCCTCGGCGAGGCCCCAGGCCGCGGCCCCCGTCGCGCCCGCGCCCGTACCCGCCGGGGCGACCGGGGCGGGAGCGGGGGCGGGAGCCGCAACCCAGCAGCGTTCCCGCGCGAAGCGGCGGCGCGGGAGCGGGGGCCGGCCGGAATGCGGCGGGGGCTCGGCGAGCAGCACGTGCGCGTTCGTCCCGCTGTAGCCGAAGGAGCTGACGCCGGCGAAACGGGGTTCGGCTCCGGCCGGCCATTCGCGGGCCTCGGTCGGGATGAAGAACGGACTGGCGGCGAGGTCGAGGTGCTCGTTGGGCCGCTCGAAGTGGAGCGACGGCGGGATGCGGCGGTGCTGCAGCGCGAGGACGACCTTCACCAGCCCGGCGAGCCCGGCGGCGAAGGAGGTGTGGCCGACGTTCGACTTCACCGAGCCGAGCGCGCAACGGCCGGCCCGGGGCCGCGGGCTGCGGAACGCCTCGGTGAGGCCCCGGAATTCCACCGGATCACCCAGCTTCGTGCCGGTGCCGTGCGCCTCGATCAGGCCGATTGCGGCGGGGTCCACGCCCGCTCGGCGATGGACGTCGCGCAGCAACTCGGCCTGGGCGAGCGCGCTGGGGGCGGTGATGCCGTTGGTACGCCCGTCCTGGTTGATCCCGGAGGCGCGGATAACGGCGAGGAGGCGGTCGCCGTCGGCGCGGGCAGCGGCGAGCGGCTTCAGGACCACCGCGACGACGCCCTCGCTCAGCGCGATGCCGTCCGCGCCGTCGTCGAACGGGCGGCAGCGGCCGTGCGGCGAGAGCATCTGCAACCGCGCGGTGGTGAGCAGTTGTTCCGGCTCAAGGATGAGGTTCACCCCGCCGACCAGCGCCATCTGGCAGTCGCCCGCCTGCAGGGCGCGGCAGGCCTGGTGGAGCGCGACGAGGGAGGAGGAGCACGCGGTGTCGATCGCGAGCGCGGGGCCGCGGAGGTTCAGCAGGTAGGCAAGCCGCGCGGCGAGGATCGAAGGCGTGAGGCCCGTGCCGGCGAACGCCGACTGCGCGAGGAGCGGATCCGCCCGCCGCAGCGTCGCGCCGTAGTCACCCGTACCCGCCCCGACGAACACGCCGCAGGCCACGCCCGCGAGCGAGCGCGGATCATACCCGGCGTGCTCGAACGCGTGCCACGCCTCCTCGAGGAAGAGGCGCTGCTGCGGGTCCATCACTTCGGCCTCGGCGTGCGACAGGTTGAAGAACAACGGATCGAAACGATCCACTTCCGCGATGAAGCCCCCTCGACGGCAGTAGAGCTTACCTGGCGCCTCACGGTCGGGACTGAAGTACGCGTTGATGTCCCAGCGTTCGGCGGGAACCTCGTTCACGCTCTCCACCCCGGCCTCCAAGTTGCGCCAGAAGGCGTCCAAATCGTTCGCGCCGGGGAGCCGGCACGCCATCCCGATCACCGCCACGGCGCCCGCCTCGTCCGGCGCGGGCGGCTCGACCGCGGGGGAGGGCGCCGCCGCGGGACCGGCCACGGTGGGGGTGCGCAGCGCGGCGAGGCGCACGGCCGGACGCGGGCCGGCGGACGCGGGCACCGCAAGAACGCCCGGCGCCGCCGCGGGCGTCCGGAGGCGCAGGGGCGCGGGGGCGGCCGCGGGGATGGGCAAGGGCGGAACGGGAGCGGACTCCGCGGGCGCGGGCTCCGGGGCCGGGGGAGGCGCGGCGGCGGCGAGGAGGGAACGGACTTGCGCCGCGAGCGCGTCGAGCGTGACCACGTCGTAGACCACGGAGGCGTCGAGCCGCAGGCCGAAGTCGCGGTTGACGCGGTGGATGAATTCCACGCCGAGGATCGAATCGAGGCCGAGGTCGCGGAAGGTCGTGTTCCCGTCGAGCGCGGCGGGATCGAGGCGCAGCTTCTCGCAGAGGTTGTCGCGGAGGGCGCGCGTGATGGCGGCGAGTTCCGGGGCGGCGGCGACGGGGATCGCAGCCGCGGGGATCGCGGTGGCAGCGGGAACGGTGGCCGGGGACGGAAGGGCGGCGGGCGGCGGCGGGGCCACCGGATCGGGTTCAGTTCCGCGGATGAAGTGGCGGATGCGCGCCTTCACCTCGGGATGGCCGAACGTCTCGCCGTGCATCCGCACCTCGTCGGCGATGACCGCGGGCAGGCGCGCCAGTTGCCGGCGGGCCAGGCCCTGCTTGAGGGTGCGGAGCGTGTGGGCCGGCTTCTCTGCCATCTCCCGCGCGATTTCGAGCGCGGCCGGCAGCACCTCCGCCGCCGGGCGGAAGCGCACGCCCGCGCCGCGGCGGTTCAGCTCCGCCCCCGGGTAGGTGCCGGCGGTGAACATCATCTCCGCCGCGAGGTCGGCCCCGAGCTTTTCGCCGAGGATGTGCGTCGCGCCGAGCCCCGGGGTGAACCCGTACTTGGTGAAGACCGCGCTGTAGAGTGCCTCCTCGGCCATCACCACGACGTCCGCGTACAGGCCAAAGACCAGGCCCCCGCCCTGCGCGTGCCCCTGGATCGCGGCGATCACCGGCACCGGGCACTGGAGGAAGCCCTTGAAGATGAACTCGAGGCTCGCGAAGGAGCGGATCTGGTCGGACAGCTCGAGCAGTTCGTCACGCGTGCCGCCCATGGCGAACACGCCGTCGTCCCCGGTGATGACGGCCACCTTCACGGCCGGGTCATCCTCCAGGCGGGCGAAGACGTGCATCAGGCCCTCGAGCAGGGCCGGCGTGAACATGTTGCGGTGCGCCCGGTCCCGCATCCGCACGAGCGCGATGCCGCCGGGAAGCAGCTCCAGCCCCACCTCAGAATGCGCGCGGAACACGGTCCCCGGCACCCGCCACGAAGTTTGACCGCCGTCGGGCGCCGCGGCGACCGGCCGCGCGGCAGGCGCCGCCGCCGGGACCTGCGCGGCGGACGGGAGATCCGGATACACGTGCCGTCTGACCTCGAACGCGTAAGGCGGGAGCGGCAACACGCGGGCGGCCGACTCGGCCCCGGTGGGCTCCTCGAGCGCCGCGCCCGCGACCCAGGCGGCGGCCAAGCTCTCCAGCGCACCGTCCACGGGAGGAGCGGGCGCGGGGCCGGCGCGGCCCCGATGGACGGCGGCCGCGTCGCCGCCCAGCCAAGCCTCCAAGCGAGCCGCAGCTTCCGCCGGATCCGCGGCGACCCACGCGAGTCGTTCGGGCATCGCCTCGCGCGCGGTCCGCAGCGTGAACGCGAGATCCGCGAGGGAGCACTCGATGTGCGCCCGCAACCACGTCGCGAGGCGGCCGGCGTTGGCGCGCAGGGCCCCCGCGGACCGCGCGGAGAGCACCAAAACGCGCGGCGCGCGCGGCCCCGGGGCCGGAGCGGCTGCCCGCGGGGGCGGTTCCTCGAGGATCACATGGGCGTTCGCGCCGCCCGCGCCGAAGGAGCTGAGCCCCGCGCGCCGCGGATGCGTCACGCCGTCGACGACCGGCCGCGCCCACGGCTCGGCGGCGAGTTGCAGCCGGAAAGCACTTCCCGCGAGGCGGAGGTGCGGGTTCGGCGGCGCGGCGTGGAGCGTCGGGGCGAGCATCCCGTGGCGGAACTGGAGCACCAGTTTCGCGAGGCCCGCGAGGCCCGCGGCGGCCTCGAGGTGGCCGAGGTTCGACTTGAGCGAGCCCACGCTGCACCAGCCCGGCGGACCCGCGGTCCCGAAGGCGCGCGTGAGGCCCTCCAGCTCGATCGGGTCGCCCAGCTCCGTGCCGGTGCCGTGCGCCTCGACGCAGGTGACGGTACGCGGGTCCACGCTCCCGCGCCGCAGCGCAGCCGCCACGACTGCGGCCTGCGCGGCCGGGTTAGGCACGCTGAAGCCCTGCGTCCGTCCACCGTGGTTGATCGCGCTCGCCTTGATCAGCGCGAGGATCGGGTCGCCGTCGCGCTCAGCGGCGGCCCGCGGCTTGAGCACCGCCGCGATCACGCCCTCGCCTGGAATGTAGCCGTCCGCGCCCGCCCCGAACGGCCGGCAATGGCCGGTGGGCGAAAGCATCCCGAGCGCCGCGGCCGCCTCGTGCTTCACGGGATGCAGGTGCAGGTTGACGCCGCCGACCAGCGCCGCCGCGCACTCGCCCCGCCGCAGGCTCTCACAGGCGAGGTGCAGCGCGGTGAGCGACGCGGAGCACGCGGTGTCGACCGGCAGGCTCGGGCCCGAGAGGTCGAGGAAGAACGAGGCCCGGTTCGCGAGGGTCCACTGGCCCGATTGGTCGACGCGGGTGGGCGCGACCTGCTGCCGCAGGGCACCGCGGATCTGGTACGAGTTGTGGGTCACCCCGGCGAACACGCCCACCGGCGCGGGCCCCTCGCCGTGGCGCCGGCGCAGCAGGCCGCTCCGCGCGTAACCCGCCTGCTCGAGCGCGTGCCACGCCACCTGCAGGAAACACCGCGTCTGCGGATCCAGGGTCTCAGCCTCGACCGGCGGCAGGCTGAAGAACGCCGCATCGAACTCCTCCGCCCCGGCGATGAAGCCGCCGCGCCGCTCCCCCGCCGCCGCCTCGTCCCACCGCCCGGGCGGCACGGCCGTGATCGCCTCCGCGCCGGACGCGAGCAGCTGCCAGAGCCCATCGAGATCCTCCGCGCCGGGGAACCGCCCCGCCAGCCCGATCACGGCGATGTCCCCGTCGGCGAGGCCCGCCGCGGGCGTCTCCGCCCCAGTGGGCAGCGGGGTCGTCACGGATGCGGGCGGTGCGGGCGGAATCTCCGCCACCACGGCCGGCGCGAGCGTCGCGGCGAGGGCTGGTCCGTGCGCGGCATGGAGGTGTTCCGCCAGCCGCGCCAAGGTGTGGCACTCGAAAAGCAGGGTCTTGGCCGCCTCCGGCAGATCGCGCTCCAGGCGGGCGTTGAAGGCGTGAACCAGCACGGAATCGACCCCGTACTCGGCGAGCGGGGTGTGGTCACCGAGGCGGTCCGCCGGCACCTTCAGGACCTCGGCCAGCAACGCGCGCGTGTACGCGTGCACCCGCGCGGGCAACGCGGCATCCCCGACCGCGGCCGTGGGCGGGACGACCGGCGCCACCGCCACCGCCGTCGCGCCCGCCACCACCGCGGCGCGCGCGGCGAGGCGCGCCGCATCCCCGTGCGCCAGCAGGACGGAAGCGCCGGGATGCGTCGCCGCGCGGTCGAGGAGCGCCAGCCCTTCGGCGGTGCTCAGGGGGGGCAAGCCGCTCAGGCGCGCGGACGCCTCCGCCAACGCTTCCGCCGCGGCCGGGTCGCTGCCGCGGCCGAGGGTCATCCCGCCCTCACGCCACATCGGCCAGTTCACCGCCACGGTGCGCCCCGCCCGGCGACCCTCGTGGCGCGCACGCTCCCGCTCCGCCGCGAATTCATCGAGCCAGCGGCTCGCCCACGCGTAATCCGCCTGCCCCGGCTCGGGGATCACCGCGGCCTGCGACGAGCAGAGCAGCAGCCCGTCCAGCGGCGACGTCCCGAGCACCGCGTCGAGCTGGGCCGCGCCCGCCACCTTCGCCGCCGCGACCTCGGCCACCTCGGCCGCCGTCTTGAACGCCGCGAACCCCGGTCGCTGCACGCCGGCGGTGTGGATCACCGCGTGCAACGCCCCGAACTGCTCCCGCGCCGCGGCCACCGCCCGCGCGACATCCTCCCGCCGGGTGACGTCGCCCGCCACCGCCAGCACCTCGCCGCCCAGGGCCCGCACCTCCGCCGCCCGCGCGGCCGCCACGGGGCCGGCGGCGTTCCGGCCCAGCCACACCAGGCGGCTGCCCCGCGTGCGCGCCAAATGCCGCGAGAAGAGCCAGCCCAGGCCGCCGGCGCCGCCCGTGATGAGCACCGTGCCGCCCGGCCGGAACAGATCCTCGCGCGGCACGTCCGCCGCCAACGGCCCCAACTGGCGGGCGAACCGCCCCGCCGCATCCAGGCGCACCTCGCGCCAGGTGTCGGCGGCGCCCAATTCTTCCGCCAGCCTCGGGTCCCCCGGCGCGGCCACGACCAGGCGAGCGCGCAACCGCGGCTCCTCCTGCACCGCGGTCGCAAGGTACGCGCCCAGCGCGGCGAGCACCGGCGGAGGCGCGGGCGGCACGACCACCACCAGCCTCACCTCCCGCGCCGGCGGCGGCCGCAGCAACCGCCCGACGATCGCGTGCAGCTGCAGGAGCGGCGCCGGATCCGCGCGATCGGCCACCTCCGCGGAGCAACGCAGCACGATTCCGGCCGGCAACGCTCCCGGGAGCGCCAACTCGGCCGCGGGGCACTCCCGCACATCGGCGCCCGGCGCGGCGTCCCGCAGTGCCGCGGCCAGCGCGGGATCGCCCGCCACGCACCAGGTGCCGGCCAAGGCGCCCGCCCGCGCCGGCGCCACCGGCACCCAGTCCGCCGCCCACGCCAACGGCGCGGTTGCCGCGGGCACCGGCACCGGTGCAGGCGCAGGTGTTGCCGGGGTCGCGGGTCCGGACGCGACGGGCCGCACGCCGCAGGGAATCAGTTCGAAGGGAGTCGGCGGCAGCGGCACACGGCGGCGCGCCGCGGCCGGGAAGACCATGGCCCAATCGATCGCCGCCCCGGCGACGTAGGCCGCCGCCAGCGCCTCGACCGTCGCCCCCGCGGGCGCGGACGGCGCCTCCGGAGTCGCGACGTGGCCCGTGCGCACGCGCGGGTCGTGGCCAGTGGCCAGCCACGCGTGCAACGCCGCTGCACCCTCGCTCGCGTCACGCGCCGTCACCGCGAGGCGGTGGCCGAAGGCCGGCCGGCCGGTCGCCAACGTGTGGCTGATCGCCGCCGCTGGCGTGGCGCCCGCATCCGCCTCGAGCCAAGCGGCCAGTTCTTCCGCGCGCCGCCGCCGGAGCTCCGGGGTGCGCCCCGAGAGCACGGCGACCCAAGGTCCCGGCGCCGGGGCAGGCAACCCTTCCGCCGGCGGGCCGGCCAGCACGAGGTGGACGTTGGTACCGCTGAAGCCAAACGAGCTCACGGCGGCCAGTGCGGGACCACCAGCCGGCCAGGGCGCGGCCACGGCGGGCAGCAAAAACGGGCTTTCGGCCAACTGCAGTTCAGGGTTCGACGGGTGCGCGTGCACCGCGGGCGGTACCCGCCGGTCGCGCAAGGCGAGCAGGACCTTAATCACGCCGATCGCACCCGCGGCCATCAGCGGATGTCCGAGGTTGGCCTTCACCGAACCCAGCGCGCAATAACCGCGCCGCGGCGTGAAGCGGCGGAACGCCTCAGTCAACGCACCGACCTCGATCGGATCCCCGAGGCGCGTGCCCGTGCCGTGACATTCGACGTAGCCGATCGTCTCCGGGTCGATCCCCGCCCGCGCGTACAACCCGCCGATCAGTTCCGCCTGCGCCGGCCCGTGCGGCGCCGTGAGGCCCGCGCTGCGGCCGTCCTGGTTGACCGCCGAGGCCAGCAGCAGCCCGTGGATGCGGTCCCCGTCGCGCTCGGCGTCCGCCCGGCGCTTGAGCACCAGCACGGCCACGCCCTCCGCGGGAACGATGCCGTCGGCCGCCGCGCCGAACGCCGCGCAGCGTCCGGACGCGGAGAGCATCCCGGTCTCGCCGGCAAGCTGGTGGAAGCGGGGCGTGCAGAACACGGACACGCCGCCGGCGAGGGCGAGGTCGCAGGCGCCCTGGCGGAGGTTCTCGGCGGCGAGGTGCAACGCGACCGCGGAGGAGGAGCAGGCCGTGTCGACCGCGAGCGCGGGGCCGCGGAGGTTGAGGGCGTAGGCGACGCGAGCGGGCAACACCGACGGGGCGTTGCCCATGAAGGCGAACGCCTCGCCTTCCCGGCCCGCCGCGCGCAGCACCGCCTCGTAATCGCCATAGCTGCAGCCCGCGAACACGCCGGCGCGGAGGCCACCGAGGTCGCGTGGATTGTGGCCCGCGTGCTCCAGCGCCCGCCACGCCTCCAGCAGGAACAGCCGCTGCTGCGGGTCCATCAGTTCCGCCTCGCGCCCGGAGAGGCCGAAGAAGAGCGGGTCGAAACCGTCGATGTCCGCCAGCAGCCCCGCCCGTCGGCGCGACGGCGGCAGGCCCTCCACCTCGGGCCAACGCGAGGCCAGGACCACGCCCGTGGAGTCCACGCCCGCGAGCACGTTCCGCCAGAACTGTTCCGCGTCCTCGGCGCCCGGCACGCGCAGGGAATACCCGACGATCGCCACCGCGTCCGTGGCCGCGGACCCGGACCCGGCCGACGCCGGAGCGGGAGCTTCGGCCGCCGTCGCCAGCGCCACGGGACCCAACCGCGCGGCCAGGGCCCCGATGTTCGGGGCGTTGAACAGGTCGAGGGGCCGCAGCGCCGCGCCGAACTCACGGTTGAGCGCCTCCGCCAGCTCCACCGCCACGATCGAGTCCAGCCCCAGCCGGTCAAAGCCACGCTCGTCCGTCAGATCCGCCTCCTCGAGCCGGAATACCCGCCGCACCACGGCCCGCACGCGGGCCGCGACGCGCGGATCAGCCGGCCCCGAGTCCGGCCCCGAGCGGAGCGCGGGCACGCCGACTGCCGGCGCCGCCGCCGGAGACGCGGGCGCCAACGGCGGACCGGGGCTCACCGCGAGCAGCACCGCCTGCGGGGCCGCGGCAGGATCGCCTTCCGCGAAGGCCGCGAACCCGGTGAACCCCTCCGCGCCGAGTACCTCCCGCCAACGCGCGACATCGAGGAGCGGCGAGCCGGGCAGCCGCCGCTCCGCATCGCGCGCCTGCCACCAGCCGTCGAGCAGGCCGTAGGTGAGGGTGTTCGCGAGGGAGACGCGGGTCACCTCGATCAGCGCGAGGAGCCCGCCCGGCCGCAGGAGGCCGCGGATCAGTCGCAAGGCGTCGTCCAGCCGCCGGGCAACGTGGAGGGCGTTGGCGGCCACGATCACATCGACCGTGCCAGGCGCGGCCGGCTGGGCGGACAAGGGCGCGTCGAGATCCGCCACCGCGAAACGCATCCACGGATGCCGGGCGGCGAGGCCGGCCTCGAATTGCCGGCGGAAGCCCGCCGAAACGTCGGTGAAGAGGTACTCGACCGGGATTCCGAGGGGCTCGAGCGCAGCGGCCACGACGGCGGTGGTCGCGCCGGTCCCCGCGCCGAACTCGAGCATCCGCACCGGCCCCGCGGCGCCGGCGGCCCGGCGGGCGCGCACCGCGGCGGCCACGGCCTCGGCCAGGGCGCGGTTGGCGGCGTCCGCCAGCGCGGAGCCCTCGTAGACGCGGCGCACGAGGGCGAGCGAGCCGCCGGGGAAAAGCACGTCGGTGCCCCGGACGCGGCCGGCGAGGACGTCCGGAAGCGCGGCGACGCACGGCGCAAGCAGGTCCGCATGGCCGGCGTGGTCCGGGTGGTTTTCCAGCAGGGCTTGGCGCAGCGCGTCCGGGTCGACGCGCGCCGCGGCGAGGGCCTCCCGGGCCGCGGGCAGGAGGGCGTCCGCCAACCGGCGCGCCACCTCGCCGGCCGGCGCCAGGTCCGCGGCGGTGAGCCGGGCCTCGAGTCCCTGGGCGCGCAACCGGGCGGCGAGGAGCGCCCGCGCGTAGGCGTCGAGCGCGGCGAGTCCCGTGGCGGCCGACGGGGCGGAAGCGGCGGCGCGGGCGGCGGGCAGAACGCGCAGTTCCTCGAGCAGGGCCGGGCTGGCCTTGAGGTACGCGACCTGCGGCACGGCACCGGCCAGCACCCGTTCGACGACCGCGAAGCCCTCCGCCACGCCGATGGAGCCGAGGCCCCGCGCGGCCATTTCCCGGCGATGACGCGGCGTGGCCACGACGCCGACCTCGCCCCAGAAACCCCAGTTGATGACGCGCACGGGCAGGCCGTAGGTCGCCTCCGCCCAGCGCGCGTACTCATCGGTAAAGGTGCTGCCCGCATTGTAGTTCGCCTGGCCCGGGCCGTGGTACAGCGAGACGACCGAGGAGAACACGAGCAGCCAGCCGGCCCCGGCGCGATGCGCCTCCCGCGCGAGAACGGCAAACCCCTCGACCTTCGGCCCCAGCGCCGCGAGCAGGTCCTCCTCCCGCATCCGGTCGAACGAGCGGTCACGCAACACGAGGGCCGAGTGGACCACGCCGTCGACCCGGCCCCAGCGGGCACGCACCGCGGCAAAGGCGGCCGCGACCGCGTCCTCGCGGGTGAGATCCGCGGGAAAGTACGCGCCCTCGCCACCGGCCGCGCCCAGCTCCGCCAGGCCGGCGGCGATCTCCGCGTCCTCGGCGCGCCGCCCGAGCCAGGCCACGCGGGCCCCATACCGCCGGGCCAGTTCAAGGCTCAGTCCACGGCCAAGCCCACCGTGGCCGCCGGCCACGACGTAGACGCCCCCGCGCCGGAAACCGCCGGGTGTCACGCAGCCTCCTCCCGGCCAAGGGTGAAGGTGAAGCGCCGCCCGCCGCGCCACGCCACCCGTTCCCCAGCGCGTTGCGCCGGCTCCGCCACCACCGCCGCCGCGAGCGCAGCCGCCGCGCCTGCGTCCGGCTCCCCAGCCGGCAGATCAACGGCCGCACAATCAACGTGCGGGTACTCCCGGCCGAGCGAGGCCGCCAGACCCGCCAACGCTGCGGCGTGCGGCCGGCCCAGGGCGCCGTCCACCGCCCAGAGGCCACGCGTGACCACCCGGAGGACGAGCCCGGGCACCCAGCGATCCTGGGCCTGCAGGGCTTTCACGAGTCGGAACAAGGCCAGCACACCACGCTCCTGCGCGGTCCGGACGCGCGCCAGCTCGTCGGCCTCGGGATCCGGTTCGCCCGCCAGGAAATAAACCCGCCGCGGCGCCGGCCGCGCGGCCACCTCGCGCGCCCACGCACCGGGATCCGCGGGATCGACTCCCGCAGCGGCAGCCAGCTCGAGCACGACGGCCCCGGGATGGCGCTCCGCCAACGCCCCCGCCACCGGCGAGCCACCCTCCCGCACGATCCACACGGTCTCGTCTGCCGCGACCGGCGCGAGCGACGGCCGCCCCGCCTCCACCCAACCGGGCACCAACCACACGGGCGCCGGCCCGGGCCGCGGCGGCCGGGTAACGTACCCGCTGAGCCGCGCCACCACCCGACCCTCCTCGCTCGCCACCACCAACTCGGCCCCCGTCGCCGGGTCCCCGCTCGCCTCCACCCGCACGACGCCCGGCCACGGGGCCAGCACCTCTAGGCGGCCAAAACCGTACGGGAAACGGAAGCCCCCATCGCCCTCCGGCCCGAGCAGCGCCGCCACTTGGAACGCACCATCCAGCAACGGGGCGGGTACCCGATCCTGCGCGGCGGTGCCGGCCGCAGCGGGATCCAACTGGAGCCGCGCCACCACCCGACCCGCGGCCGCGACCACCCGCCGCACCACCCGGAAAGCCGCCCCGTAGTCCACGCCCCCACGCGCCATCAGCTCGTGCCAGGTTTCGCCGTCCAAAGTCCGCGCCCCCACCTCCGCCGGCCACGCCCCGTCCACGGTCGCCGGAGCGGCCTCCGGCTCCCACGCGAGGCCACCCTGCGCGTGACGGACCTCGGCGGCCCCCTCACCCGAGATCACTTCCCAATCGCCTTCCTCGGCCCCCGACCGCCAGCGCACCGCTAGGGCAGCCGCTGCCGCTGCGTCGACCGGCCGCAGCCACGTGAGCGCCCGGAGCACCGGCACATGCCCCGGCCGCCGGCCCGCCGCAGCCAGCACGAGGCCGGCCACCGCCGCGCCCGGCAGCAGCGGCTCACCCTGCACGCGATGATCAGCCAGCACGGGATCATCCGCGGCAAAGGCAAAGGTCTGGCCACCCTCCGCGGGCATCGAAGCCCCGGTAGCGGGGACCGGCGCGAACCAACAGCGGCGGAGGTCGAAGGGATAACCGGGCAACCGCACGCGGCGGACTCCCCCAACCGGAAACAAGGCATCCCAGCGCGCGTCGGCGCCCGCGAGGTAGGCGTCGCGCGCCTCGGCCAACAGGGCGCGCCGGTCGGACACCGCACCGGCGGCGCGCAGGCCCTCGCGGAGCCGCCGCTCGCGGGCCGCCGGTAAATCGTGCCGCGCAACCTCGACGGTGGCACCCGCAAAGGCCCGCAGCGCGGCGCGGAGTTCCATCGCGTCTGCCGCGACCACCGCAAAGCGGTGCCCGAAATGGCTGCGGCCCACTGCAAGGGTGAAACTCACTTCCGCCAGTGCGGCGGTGGCCCCCGCCGGAGTCGCCAGCCAAGCAGCGAGGTCCGCCACGCGCCGCGCGAGGGCCGTCGGCGTGAATCCCGAAAGTAGGAACAGGTGCGGCCCGGGCGCTGCCGGCGTCACGGGCGGCAGCGCCGCGGGCGCCTCCTCCACCACGAGATGCGCATTGGCCCCGCTGAAGCCAAAGGAACTCACCGCCGCGCGCCGCGGCGCCCCAGACCGCGCGGGCCACGGCTGGGCCGTATCCGCGATCCGGAACGGACCGCCTTCCAGCACGAGTTCTGGGTTCCGCGGACGCGCGTGCAACGTCGGGGGAATCACGCCTTGGCGCAGCGCCAGCACCACCTTCAGCAGCCCCGCCACCCCGGCGGCCGCGAGGGCGTGGCCGAAGTTAGATTTCACCGAGCCCAGCACGCAGAACCCCTCTCGCGACGTGAAGCCCCGGAATGCCTCGGTGAGCGCCGCCACCTCCATCGGATCACCCAGCCCCGTGCCGGTCCCGTGGCATTCCACGTAGTCCAGCGTCGCCGGATCCACCCCCGCCGCGCGGTACACTGCCGTCTCGAGCTCCGCCTGCGCGGGCGCGCTCGGCGCGGTGATCCCGTTGGTGCGGCCATTCTGGTTCACGCCGCTGCCCCGGATGACCGCGTGCACCGGATCACCGTCGCGCAACGCCGCCCCGAGGGGCTTCAGCACCACCACGCCCACGCCCTCCGCCGGCACGATCCCATCGGCCCCAGCCCCGAAGCTCCGGCAACGGCCCGTCGGCGACAACAGGCCGGTCTTACTCGCGCGGATGTGGAACCCGTCCGAGGACATCACCGCCACACCGCCGGCCAGAGCCAGCGTGCAGCCACCGGCCCGCAGGCTCTCGCACGCTAGGTGGATCGCCACCAGCGACGAGGAGCAGGCGGTGTCGACGGCAAGCGCGGGGCCCTTGAGGTTGAGCAAGAACGGCACGCGCCCGGCCAAAATCGCGCTCGCGTTACCGAGGAACGCCCCCGCCTCGCCCCAGTCGGGCCGGCCCACCAGCTGCGTCTCGTAGTCGCCCGCACAGCAGCCCGCGAATACCCCGCACCGCGTGTCGTCGAGCGCGCGGTCCGCGTAACCCGCGTCCTCCAGTGCCCGCCACGCGGCCATCAGGAATAACCGCTGGTGCGGATCCATCAGGTCCGCCTCGCGCGGCGTGCAGCGGAAGAACAACGGATCAAAGCCCGCCGGATCCCGCAGAAAACCACCCCACCGGCTATAGCTGCGCAGGGGTGCACGGCGGTCCGAACTGAACCGCGCCCGCCAGTCCCACCGCTCCGCCGGCACCTCGCGCACGCTGTCGCGGCCCGCCGCGAGGTTTGCCCAGAACTCCTCTAAGTCGTCCGCGTCCGGAAACTGGCCCGCCATCCCAATGATCGCAATCGGCTCGGGCCCACCCGCCGGCGCCGCAGCGCTGGAACTCACGCCCCCCACCGGAGCCGCGGGCGTCGCCCCCACCGGCGCGGGAACCAGCGCCGCCGGCGGCAGGGCCGCCGCGCGCAGGCGTTGCACCACGCCGGGCTCCGCGGTCGCCAGGATTCGGCGCACGAGACGGCGCACCGAGGGATGGTTGAACAAGTCCGGCGTCCGCAGCGTGAGGCCCAGGTCGCGGTTCAGGCGCTCGATGATCTCCACCGCTAGAATCGAATCGACGCCCAAGCTCTCGAACGTCGCATCCTCCCCCACCGGATCCCCCTCCGCCTGCACCGCCCGCGCCACGACCTCCGTGGTGCGCGCCCGCAGCCAACGCGCCAACGCCTCGTCCGCCTCCTCCGCCGAGACCTCCGCGGTCGCCGCGGGCGCTGCCGGCAACGGGCGGGGCAGGGGCAGGTCAACGGGTGCGGCCACCGGCGTCACGCCCGCGCCGACCCCCTCCGCCGGATCGCGGCGCGCCACGATCACCGCCTGCGGGAAACGATCCGCCGGCGCCGGACTGCGGCCCAGCACCTCCACGTGCCGATACCCCTCCTCCGCGAGGATCTGTCGCCACTGGTCCTCGTCCGACAATGGCGCCTCCGGCCGGCGCCGCTCGGGGTCGCGGCACGCCCACCAGCGCGCGAGCAGGCCGTAGGTCAGGCCGTTGAGCACGTGGGCACGCGTCGCCTCCACGAGGACCAGCCGCCCCCCGGGCCGCAGCAGGGCGCGGAGGTGGCGGAGGGCCGGGCCCAGCTCGGCCAGGGTGTGCAGCACGTTGGCCGCGACGATGACGTCGCAGCTCGCGGGGGCCTGACCCTGCGGCCCCGGAGGCTGCTCGAGGTCGAGCAACCCGAACCGCATCCCCGGGTAACGGGGCCCGAGCCGCTCCTGCCCGTGGCGCCGGAAGGCGGGGGCAATATCGGTGAAGACATACTGCGCGTCGGGCCGCTCCCGCGCGAGCCGGGCCGCTACCGCCTCGGTGGTGGCCCCCGTGCCGGCACCGACCTCCAACACCCGCGGCGCCGGACCACCCGGAGGCGGCAGGGCGGCCAGGACGGCCGCGGCGGCGACGCCGTTCGCGTAGTCCATCATCACGGACCCCTCGTAGAGGGCCGCGACCGCCTGCACGGATCCGCCGGGGAAAAGCACCTCCGCGCCACGCCGGCGGCCGGCGACGACTTCCGGCAGGGCGTCCACGCAAGCCGCCAGCAGCCCCGCGTGGGGCGCGAACCGCGGGTGCGCCCCGCCAAAGGCGGCCAAATCGCCGGCTCCCGCCCCCCCGGTGAGGCGCCAGCCTCCCGGCACCGCCTCGACCAGGCCCGCGTCCGCCAGATGGTACGGCAGGGAAGCGCACAGGCGCGCGTACTCCGGGGTCGCGCCGAGCGCCGCCGCGATGCGTGCTCCGTCCACCACCTCGCCGGCCCGGGTCCACAGGCCCACCGCGCGCAACCGGCCGAGCAACGCCGCCCCGGTCGTCGCCGACAGGCCATCGAGGGCGGCCGCCTCCTCCCCGGCCCGGACCGGGTCGAGTCCCAGGGTTAACGGATCGCGCGCCGCCACGGCCGCGGCCAGCAGGGAGTTCGCCGCCGCGGCCGGCACCGGCGCCGCGGAAGCGGGCCACGGGCGGACCACGTAGCCCTCGACGGCGAGCACGGGGCGGCCGGCGCCGTCGGTCGCCACCCCGTCCACCGCACCTTCGGCGTTCCGCCAGACGTGCACCTGCAGGCGGTCCGGGCAGGGCGCGAGCCACGCGATGCGGTCTGCCCCGAAGGGCACGCCCCGCTCGTCGCCCCGGCGCAACCGGAGCAGGGCCGCGAGCTGGAGCACGCCGTCCGCCACCACCACCGGCCAAATCCCCGGGGATCCCGGTGGCGCGCGCAGGGTGGCGCTGGCCGCCGCCGCGCCGATCACCGCGGCGTCAAGCGTGCGGTAAAGCGGGCCGTACGTGAGCCCGGCCGTGCCGAGCGAGGCGTAGATCGCTTCCGCCATCCACGGCTCCACGCCTGCGTCGCCCGCCGCGGGGGCCGGACCCGGCGGCCGCGGCACCGGCCCCTCGCCCCATGCAAACCAGCCCCGCGCGTGCTCGCCCGCCGCCGAACGCACCACGAAGGCCCGGCCATCCGCGCCGTCGCCGAGCACGGCCGTGGCCGCCGCGGGGTCGGCCAGCAGCGGCCGCAGCCAGGTGATCCGCTCCCAGCGGCAAGGACGGAAGGAGTCGGCCGCCGGGTCTGCCGCGGCGCGGACGAGACCGAGGTGACCGACGGCCGGAAACACCGGCTGGCCGGCCACGCGGTGCTCGGCGAGCAAGCGCGCCGGATCCGGCGTCGCCGCGGCCGGCACCGCGCGCCCCGACCAATAGGAACGTCGCTCGAACGCGCGGCCCGGCAGGGAAACACGCCGGCCACCCCACGGGAAGGGGCCAGGCGGCACCGCGGCGCCCGCCACCCAGGCCTCGGCCGCCACTAGCCCCCCGCGCACCCACGCCGCGAGCAAGTCAGGCTCACCCTTGACCGCCGTACCGCGCCGAACGGCGGGCGGCGTCTCGCCCCGGCCGCAGGCGGCGAGGACCGCGCGGACCTCGGCCGCGTCCGCCGCCGAGAACGCGAGGCGTTCGGCGAGGGGCTCGCGCCCGGCGAGGAGCGTCGTGGCCAGATCGGCCAAGGCGATCCCGGCGCCCATCTCCGACCCGAGGTGGGCGGCAAGTTCCGAGGCCGTGGCGGTCAGCGCCGCCGCGGTGCGCGCCGAGAGCACGATCAGCGCGGGCCCGGCCCCCGCTGGCGCCGCGGGTGACGGGGGCGCCTCCTCGAGCACAGCGTGCGCGTTGACCCCCGAGAAACCGAAGGAGCTCACGCCGGCCCGGCGCACGGGCGCGGCCTCCCCCGGACGGCGGGCGCCGGGCCAGGCCGTCGTCACCGCCGGCAGGTGGAACGGGGTGCCCTCCAGGCGAACGCGGGGGTTGGGCGCGGCGAGGTGCAGGTTGCCGGGGATCAGGCCGGTGCGCAGCGCGAGCACCACCTTCGCCACGCCCGCCAGCCCCGCCGCCGCCTCGAGGTGGCCGAGCTGCGTCTTCACCGCGCCGAGCGCGCACGGTAACGGATCGCGCGCGCCGGCCCAGACGTCACGGAGCGCGTTGACCTCGATCGGATCGCCCAACTGCGTGCCGGTCCCGTGGGTCTCGAGCAGGGCGATCGAGCCCGGCTCCACTCCCGCGCGCGCCTGCGCCTCGCGGATCACCGCCGCCTGCGCCGCGGGATTCGGCGCGGTGAGCCCCGCCGCGCGACCCCCGTGGTTCTCGGCCGTCCCCCGCACCAGCGCGAGGATCGGGTCGCCGTCGGCCCGCGCCCGCGCCAACGGCTTCAACAGCAGTGCGACCACGCCTTCGCCGCGCACGTACCCATCCGCCGTCGCGTCGAACGCCCGGCAGCGGCCGCGGGGGCTGATCATCCCCGTCTTGGCCGCCTCCGCCGTGACCGCCGGATCCAGAATCAGGTTCACGCCACCCGCCAACGCCAGGTCGCACTCGCCGAGCCGCAGCGCGGTCACGGCCCGGTGCAGCGCCACCAGCGAGCCGGAACAAGCGGTGTCGATGACCGCACTCGGACCGCGCAGATCGAGCAGGTAGGAAACGCGGGCCGCGATCAGGGAGCTGGCCGCACCCAGGGCCCGTTGCGCGCCGGCATCCACGCCGGCCGCGGGATCCGGGTCCCCGGGATCGTATTCGGAACCGCCGACGATGCCGACGAACACCCCGGTGCGGCTGCCCGCGAGGCGGCTGACCGGGACGGCCGCATGCTCGATCGCCCGCCACGCCGCCTCGAGAAACAGGCGCTGGCGCGGATCCATCGCCGCCGCCTCCCGCCGCGACAGCCCGAAGGCCGGCGCGTCGAACGCCTCGACGCCCTCGAGGTATCCGCCTTCGCCCGCCTCGCCGCCACCCGCCAACCGGCGCCGCGCCTCCGGCCAGGGACCGACGGCGTCGAACCCGGCGCGGAGGTTCGCCCAAAAGGCCGCCGGCCCGTCCGCGCCCGGCAGGCGCAATTCGAGGCCGATGATCGCGATCGGTTCGGCCGCTTCCACCGGGGCGGCCACCGCGGGGGCCGGTTCCCCGCGCCGTTCCGGCGGGGCCGCGGGATTTGCCGGCGCAGCCGTCGTCAGCCCAGGGGGATTCGCCCCGCGCGCGATGAGATGGCGAGCCACCCCGGCCAGGGTGCGCAATTCGTAGAACACGGCCTCGTCCACCGCGACCCCCGTCGCGCGCGCGAGCGCGGTGCTGAGCGCGGTCAGGCGGATGGAGTCGAAACCGAGGTCGCCCAGCGGACGATCCCACTCGGCGGGTGCCACCTCGGCCCGCAGCACCTCACCCGCCAGCGCCAGCAACGACGGCCGCCACGCGTCTTCCGTTCCCCGGGACGCCGCCGGCGCGCTGGGCGGAGGCAGGGCGGCCTGCCGCGCAGGCGAGGCGGCGGCCAGGTCCGCAAGCGCGCGGCGGTCGACCTTGCCGTTGGGCGTGAGGGGCAGGGCGTCGTGCCGCGCGAGCGTCGCCGGCACCATGTACTCGGGCAGGCTCCGCCGGAGGGCGGCCAACAGCGTGGCTGCGTCTGGCCCGTGCCCCGGAGCGGCAACCCAGTGGCCCGCGAGGCGCAACTCGCCCGCGGGATCGCGCACCGGCACGACCGCAGCCGCCAGCACCCCGGGCTGCGCCAGCAGGCACGCCTCGATCTCCTCGGGCTCCAACCGGTGACCCCGGAGCTTCAGCTGGCGATCGGCGCGACCGACGTACTCAAGCATGACGCACCAGATCCCCGGTCCGGTAAGCACGAACGCCGCCCGCGGCGGCCAGGTTCACGAAGCGTTCCGCGGTGAGGACCGGCTGACCGTGGTAGCCCTCGGCCACGCCGTCGCCCGAAAGGTAGAGTTCGCCCGTCTCGCCCGGCGCCACCGGCCGGCCGGCCTCGTCCAACACGTGGATCCCCGTGTTGCCCACCGGTTCGCCCAGCCCGCGCCGCGCCGGATCCGTCACCCGCCCCGCCGTCGACCAGACGGTCGTCTCGGTCGGACCGTACATGTTCCAGAGCTCCCCGACGCGGCCGAGCAACTCCGTGGCCAACGCCGCATCCCACGCTTCGCCGCCGCAGAGGGCGCGCACCCGGCGGACTTCGCCGAGGCCGGCCGCGAGGAGCATCTGCCACGTCGCCGGGGTCGCCTGCACCACCGTGGCTCCGCCCGCCTCCAACCGCGCCCGCAGGCGCGTGCCGCTGCGCGCCACCTCCGCGGGCACCAGGTCGAGCGCACCGCCGGTGATGAGGGGCAGGAAGAGTTCGAGCGCCGCGATGTCGAAGCAGACGGTGGTGATCGCGAGTACCTCGTCCGCTGCAGTGAATCCCGGCCGCTCCGCCATCGCGCACAGGAAGTGCGTGAGGTTGCGCTGCGTGACGCGCACGCCCTTGGGCCGGCCGGTGGAACCGGAGGTGTAGATCACGTACGCCGGCCGCGCCGGATCGGGCGCCACGGGCGGAGGCGCCACCGCCGGGCCCGGGGCCGCGCAGCCGGAGACGTCGAGGCATTCCAGCCCCACGGGCGCGAACCCCGCCCCCGGTGCCGTCAGGGCGAACCGCGCGCCGGAATCCGCCACCATCGCCGCGAGGCGTTCGGGCGGGTAGACGGGATCGAGGGGCACGTACGCCGCCCCGGCGCGCCACACCGCGAGCAGGGCCACGGGCAACTCCAGGGTCCGCGGAAGGCACACGGCCACGAGGTCACCGGGGCGGACGCCGCGCTCCACGAGGCGGGCGGCAAGGCGGTTGGCCGCCGCGGACAATTCCCCGTGGGTCAGCGTGCCCGCGTCGGTCCGCACCGCCGGCGCATCCGGAGTCTGACGGGCCTGCCGCGCGATCAGAGTGGCGACGTCGGTGGCGGGAAACGCGAAGCGTTCCGGCCGGGTGAGCGCGCCCACCGCGTGCTCCGCGCCGCCGGCAACGCGGGCCAGCAGGGTGAGGTAACGGTCGAGGAGGCGTTCGGCGCGCGGGGCCGCGATCCAGGCCGGCCGGAACTTCAGGTGGCAGCGCCAGCCCGCCGCGCCCTCGAGCAGCTCGGCGGCGAGGGCGAACTCGCCGGTCTGTTGGATGCCGGGGACGAGGCGGTCGAGGACGCCGCGCACCGCCGGATCCGACGCCGCCTGGAAGTACAGGCAGGTCTCGAGCGCGCCCGCCGCGGAATCGCCGGTCCGCTCCGCGAGGTCGCGGGCGACGACCGGGAACGGGTGCCGCCGGTGCTCGAGGGCTTCCAGCAGGGAGCGGAAAACCCGCGCCGCAAGGACCGTGAAGGGTTCGTCCGGCTCGATGCGCCCGGGGATGGGCAACAAGTTCACGTGGTGGCCGGCCGTCGCCAGCTCGTCGTCGTCGCCGCGCAGGTCCACGGCCACGGCGGTCACAACCTCGGGACGCCCGGTGTCCGCGGCCAAGAGGGCCAGCCAAGCGGCGAGGGCCACGGCCTGCGGGGTGACGTTCGCCGCGGCCGCGGTCGCGAGGAGGCCGGTCCACGTTGCGGCGGGCACGGAGCGTTCGAGGACCAGGCCCGCGGATGCGGCGGCCCGGCGGGGCCGGGGGAGCACCTCGGGCAGGCCGCGGGGAAAGCGGCCGCGCCAGAAGTCGCGGGCGGCCGCGCCGGCTGGACCCGCGAGGCGCGCCGGTTCGGCCGCCACCGCCGCCGCCAGGGTGCGGGCGGGCCACGGCGCCGGTTCCCGGCCGTCCCGCCGCGCGGCCAGACGCGCTTCGAGGCGGGCGAGGATCAGCCCCAGCGAATGGCCGTCACAGACCAGATGATGCAGGGCGAGGAGCAGCCACGGTCCGTCCGGCCGCCGCACCCACGCGGCCCGCCACGACCGGCCCTCCGCCAAGGCGAAGGGCTCACGGCGAAACCGCTCCAGTTCCGCGGCCCATTCGTCGTCCGTCCAGGCGCGCCCGTCGCGGCACGCCAATTCGATGCCACCCTCGCCCACCGCCTGCCGCACCTCGCCGTCGACCGCGCGGAACCGCAGGCGCAGCGCCGGGAAGTCGTGCTCCACGCCGCGCAGGGCCGCCGCCAGCTCCGCCGCCGCGGTCTCGGGCCAGCGCAGCGCGACGGGCAAATGGTACGCCGTCGCGCCCGGATGCGCCCGCTCCCAGCGCCAGATCGCCGCCTGCCCCGCGCCGAGCGGCCACTCGGTCGCCGCCGTCACCCCGGCGGGTTCCGGATCGAGCGCGGCCGGCGCGCCGCGGAGCCGCTCCGCCAGTTCGCCCACCGTGCGCGCTTCCGCGAACGCACTCACCGGCAGCCGGCGCCCGGTCGCCCGCGCCACCTGGTCGGCCGCCCGGAGCAGTTGCAGCGAGGAAAAGCCAAGCGCCCGCACCTCCAGCTCGGCGACCACGGCTTCCGCGGACCACCCCGCGAGCCGCGCCAGCACCCGCCGCAGCGCGGCGCCCGGCTCCTCTCCTCCACGTGCCGCCGCCGCGCACCCCCGCCCAGCCGCGGGCGGGGCCACGCGGTCACGGGCAAACGGATACAGGGGCAACGGCCAGGCCCGCGGCCGGCCCTGCGGGTACAGGATCCGCCAGTCGATCGCCACCCCGTGCCGCCAGAGGCGCACCAACTTGTCCCGCGCTCCCCGCGCCAGCGCCGCGGCGACGAACTCCCTTCCCTCCGGGCCCTCGACCAACAGGGCGATGCCCTCGTCGCTCGCCTCCGCCGAACCCGCGAGCAGGCCCGGGCGGCGCCGCCCGGAGAGGAAGTCCCCCAGCGCGGCCCGCACCTCCGCGATGCTGCCCGCAACCAACGCCAGCCGGTCCGGCAGCGCCGCCCGGTCCAATTGCAGGGTCGCCGCGATCCGCGGGAACTCCGCCTCGGCGACTCCCTCCAGCGCCACCCGCAGTTGCTCCGCCGCCGCCCGCAACCGTTCCGGCCCGCGCGCCGAAAGCACGATCGCCTGCGGGCCGGCCGCCGCCACCGCTTCCGCCGCCCACGCCGGCGCCTCCTCGACGATCAGGTACCCGTTGCCGCCGAGCCCGTTCTGCCCGTTCACGGCCGCACGCCGCGGCCGCCCTGGCCGGCCCGGCCACGGCTCCTCCGCGGCCACCAGCCGGAACGGACCCTCGCCGAGCCGCAGCGCCGGGTTGACCGCCCCGAGGTCCGCGATCGGCGGCAACCGCCCGTGCCGCAGACTCAGCAAGACTTTGACCAACCCCACCAGGCCCGACGCCGCCATCGCGTGGCCCACGTTCGGCTTGAGGGTCCCCACCGCCACCGGTGGCCCACCCCGGCCCCGGCTGTCCGCCAAGGCCAGCAACTCCACCTCGTCCCCCAGGGTCGTCGCCGGACTGTGCACCTCCAGGTAATCGAGGTCCGCCGCCGTGATCCCGGCCGCCGCGTGCACCCGGCGCTGCAGGGCCGACTGGCCCGCGGAGTGCGGCGCCCACAGGCCGTTCTTGGCCCCGTCCTGCCCCGTGCCCCACGCCCGGATCACCCCGTGGATCTTGTCGCCGTCCCGCCGCGCATCCTCCAGCCGCTTCAACACCACCGCCACCGCCGCCTCCCCCAGCACCCACCCGTTCGCCTCCGCCGCGAACGGCCGGCACTGGCCCGTCGGCGACAGGAGCCCGAGGCCCGCGATCGCCGCCCGGTGGTCATCGCCCGCGTTGACGTGCACCGCGCCCACCAGCGCGACCTCCGTGGCGCCGGTCGCCAGGGCGCCGCAGGCCAGCTCCAGCGCGGTGAAGGAGGAGGTGCACGCCGTGTCCACCGCGAGGCACGGCCCGCGCCAGTTGAGCAGGTACGCGAGCCGCGCCGGCAGCGCCGCGGACTGGTGGCCCGCATAAACGTCCGGATCCCCCGCCGGCAGCCGCCGCGCGTGGTCGGAGGTCCCCACCCCCACGTAAATCCCCGCCCGGTCGCGCGGCCGCCCGTCGGGCACCTGGCCGGCATGCTCCAGCGCCCGCCACGCCTCCAGCAGCAGCAGCCGGTGCTGCGGGCACATCCGCGCCGCCTCGTCCGCGCTCAAGCCGAAGAACGCCGGGTCAAACTCGTCGACGCCCTCGACGCAGCCCGCCCACCGCTCCGCGCCCGTTCCCGCCGGTCCGCGCTCCGCGGGCCACGGACCCAACGCGCTCCGGCCTTCCCGGAGAAGCTCCCAGAATTCCTCCACCGTCCGTGCCCCGGGGAAACGCCCCGCAAACCCGACTACCGCCACCGGCCCGAAGCCGCCCGGCGCGCCCGCGGAGGTGGGGGCGACGGCAGGGCTCGGAGAAGGCGCCGACACCACCCGCGGAGTTGGGGTCAGGTCGAGGCGGGGGGCCGGCCGCCGCTCCGGCGCCAGAAACCCGCTCACTGGGGTGGGCGCGACCGCGGAGGCTGGCGTGGGCGTGTCCGTGGGCGCTGCCGCCGCGGGCGGAGCCCCACCCTGTTCCTCCAGCCAGGCCGCCAAGCGGCGTGGGGTCACCTGATCGTAGAGCAACGCCGTGGGCACCGGCCGGCCGAGGCGCGCCTGCAGTTTGCGGGTGAATTCCACCGCGAGGATCGAATCCAGCCCGAGGGCCGTGAAGGCGGTGTCGGGCGCTACCCGTGCCGGATCCGCCAACAGGGCGTCCGCGAGCAGCTCGAGCACCAGCGGCAACCCCGCCGTGCCCCCCGCGACCGCGGCACCGCCCCCGGTTTCTGCCGGCAAAGGAGGCTTCGCCGTCGAAATCGACTGGGTCGAGGCCGGGACCGTCGGTTCGCTCGCGGGCGCCAGGAAAGCCCCCAACTCCGCCACGCTGGCGAAATCGTACAGGCGGGCCGCAGGCAGGGTGACGCCGAATTCCTGCCCCAGCGCCTTGGCCAGCTCCACCGCCAAGATCGAGTCCATCCCCAGCGCGGGCAGCCGCGCGTCGTCGGTCACCCGCTCCGGGGAGACAAACAGCACGCGCGCCACCGCCTGACGCACGCGTTCCCGGACCTCGGCCGCCGGGCGGGTTGCCGGCGGCACGGGCGAGATGGGCAGCACAGGCCGCGCGACTGCCGGGGAAACCGCTGGCGCCGTCTCGCCGGCCACCGCTCCCGCGGGGCGGAGCGTGAGCCGGGGGGCGGCGGCGAACCCCGAACGCACCGGCGCCGCCGCCTCGCCGCCCCGCGCCGCGGCCAGATGCCGCGCCAAGCCTTCCAGCGAGGCGAAATCGTACAAGCGACCGGCCGAAAGCTCGACGCCGAATTCGCGCCCGACGGTCTTCGCGAACTCCACCGCCAGAATTGAATCCATCCCCAGGTCGGTCAGCCGCGCCTCCGCGCGCACCCGCTCCGGCGGCACCATCAGCACCTGCGCCAACCGCCCCCGGAGGCGCTCGCGCACCGCGGACTCGCCCGTCGGCACGGCCTCCGGCGGCGGCGCCACGACCGCCGCGACTACCGGATCCGCCACGCGGCGCAGGCGGACCGCCGGACGCGGGGTCGCCCCCGGGAGAGGCGCCGGCGGCGTTACCGGAGCGGGCACCGCCGGCGCCAGCGCCACCGCGACCGGCGCTCCGGAAGCGGTTGCCACCGGCCGTTCCCCGCCCGCGGCAGCCGGCCCCCACGCCGCTCCCGGCCGCACCACGATCCGGCCGCCCTGCCGGTCGTACCAGATCTCCTCCCCCGCGAAGGGATAACCGGGCAGGTGCAATCGCCGGACCGTTTGCCCCGCGAACTCCGCCGCCCAATCCACCGCCGCGCCCGCCACCCAAGCGGCGCCCGCGGGAACGCCCGGCTCCCGCGCCGCTCCCAGCGCCACCCCTTCACCCCGCAAGACCTCCGGCTCCCCGGGCATGGTTTCCCCGGCCGCCGCGGCCAACCCGTGCGGCACGTCGTCACCCGAGGCGGCCCGGAACGCCAGCCGGCAGGCGAAAGGAGTGCGCCCCACGGCGAGCGTGTAGGCGAAGTCGGCCACCGCCACGCCCGGGTTGGCTTCCCACCACTGCCGCAGCGCCGCGACCCGCGCTCCGAGCGCCACGGGCGTCCGCGCCGAGAGGATCACCCAGTACGGCCCCGCCGGCGCCGGCCGGTCCGGCGCCGCCGGGGCCTCCTCGAGCACCGCGTGGCAATTGGTGCCCGCCAGCCCGATACCGGAGATCGCCGCGCGGCGCGGATGCGGGCCGTTCGGCGGCCACGGTTCGGCGGCCGTCGCAAAGGTGAACGGCCACGTCGCCGCGTCGATCGCCGGATGCAGGTCGCGGAAACGGACCTGCGGTGGGATGATCCGGTGCCGCAACGCGAGCAGCAGCTTGATGATGCCCCCCACCCCGGCCGCGGAAAAACCGTGCCCGAGGTTGGCCTTCAGCGAGGCCAGCCGGCACCGGTGGTCCGGCCGCGGTCCGCCGATCGCCTCCGCCAGCGCCGCCGCCTCCACCGGATCGCCCCGGGGCGTACCCGTGCCGTGCGCCTCCACGTACTGGAGCGTCAACGGGTCCACCCCTGCCGCGGCATGGACTTCCCGCATCAGCGCCACCTGGGCCGGCGCGCTCGGGACCGTGATGCCCCCCGGGGTCGTGCCCCCGTGATTCGCGCCGATGCCCCGAATCACCCCGTGGATCGCGTCCCCGTCCGCCAGCGCATCCGCCAACCGCTTCACCACCACCGCCGCCATCCCCTCCGCCGGCAAAGTGCCCTGCGAGGCCGCGTCGAACGGCCGGCACTCGCCGCCCGGCGCCAAAACGCCGGCGGACGACAGGATGCGCAGACTCTTGGCCGTCAAAAACAGGTTCACCCCACCCGCCAGCGCCAAATCCACCTCGCCGCTGGCCAGGGCCTGACAGGCCAAATGGAGCGCGATGAGCGACGAGGAGGACGCCGTGTCGACCGCCAGCGCAGGTCCGCGCAGGTTGAGGTGGTAAGCGACCCTCCCGGCCAGATAACACGCCGCCCCGCCGACCTCGTGCGGTCGCGGCGCGCGGGCCGTGGCCACGGTGAGCAGGTCGTGGTAATCATTCATCATCGACCCCACCACCACCGCACAGCGCCGGCCCGCGAGCGTCTCGGCCGCATAGCCCGCGTCCTCGAACGCGTTCCACGCTTCCTCCAAAAACATCCGCTGCTGCGGATCCATCACCGCGGCCTCCGCCGGCGAGATCCCGAAAAACTCCGCGTCAAACCGCTCCACCTCATCTAAAAAGCCGCCCACCGGCTCTTCCGCCGGCGACTCGGCCTGTAAACCGGCAAAATCCCAATATCGGGCCCGATTCGCCGGCACTTTACCCGTTACCTGCCGCCCTTCCCGGAGAATTTTCCAGAGTTCACCGGCATTTTTTGCTCCCGGGAAGCGGCCAGAATAACCCACCACCGCGAAATCGGGCATCGGCGTAGGAAACGGAGCGTGGGCCGCCTAGGGCCGGCGCGGATCTTTAGCCTGGGTCGGGTACGGGCTGGCGCCGATAAGGGCCAGCGTCCCGATCACAGGAGTGACCAGCATCGAGAAAAAGAAAAATCCCCAGAAGCCAAACGCCCGCTGGCGCCCCGCAAAGCCCACCACGAGGCAAAGGAGGACGTAGACCGAGACGAGGAGCGGCGTGACCACAGGCCGGGGCCCTCGGGTCAGGCGGCGGCCGGAGCCGGCTCCGCCGCGACCTTGCGGCCGACTTGGTACTGGCTCGCGAAGAAATCGCGGACCTTGTTCACATCGAGATCGAGCAGCGTGCCGCCCTCTTCAAAGTGCTTCACGAAGACCTTGCCCAAGGCATAGGTCACCGCACCGGAAACCGCCGGAAGAGCCAAGAGACCGCCGATCACGGCGCCAAACCCGGGGAGGACCTTCAACATCGAACCGACCACCCCGGCCGCGAGCACGCGGGAACTGAGCGTACCGACGAGCGCGGCCACCACATTGCGCGCCACGTTCTCCTTGAACGGGACGCGGTAGAGGTCGGAGAGCTGCTTGATCATCAGCACCTGCACGCCACCGAGCGCGGCGAGATCCACCCCAGGCGGGAGCACCGGCACGGCCGCCACTCCAGCCGCGATGTAGGTGTTGCGCTTCACGATCTTCTGGCTCGCGGCCAGGCGCTCCTCGGAGGACAAAACTTGGATCGGCTCGGATTCGGCGGTCGCGGTGGTCGTCATAGGCGGCGGATTTTCTCCTCTGGATATGCGCGTTCCCCTCGAGGGTTGTCAAGAGAGCACCGGGCCCGCGACCACCGGGTTTTCACCCCGTACGCAGACTGGAGGCAGACTGGACGCACCCTGGAGGCACCGCGAAGGCAGCCAGCCGGCGAATCGGCGAACGCCCGGCACCCGGGTCCCAGCAGCTCACGCACCCTCCGCCGAGCCGCCTCCACTCGCCCAGAAGCCCCAAAAATGATCCCAAAAAAATGGCTGATTTTGACGGCGAGGGGCGTTTTGCCGTCAAAAAGCTGGTTTTTTGGGCCTTCCACGGGAGGTGTCCGCTGCGGCTAAGGCGCGCCAAAGCCGCCCGGCGCGGGTCGGCGCCAGAAGGCTCAGAACGGCGGAATCGCTGAATGAGGCTTGCGGCAGGCACCCGCCCCCGACCTTCCTAGCGCCCGTCGCCGTATGTCCTCCCCAACCCCTCCTCCTCCCCCTCCGCCCGGTGTGGGCGCGTTTGTCTGGAACGAGTTCAACACGCACGACCGGCCAGGCGCGGCCCGGTTTTACCAGGACCTCTTTGGCTGGCAGATGGACCAGTACGCGCAGGGCGGGTTGGAGTCCTCCCTCTTCCGCGTCGGGGACCGTCAGGTGGCGGGGTTGGTCGACAACCCAGATCCCCACGGCAAGCCGTTCTGGCTCTCCTACGTGCGCGTCGCGGACCTCGACGCGACCTGCGCGCGGGTGCACGCCCTCGGCGCGAAGGTGGTGCTGCCCATCACCGT
Source organism: Opitutaceae bacterium (assembly GCA_044370095.1). Classification (GTDB taxonomy): domain Bacteria; phylum Verrucomicrobiota; class Verrucomicrobiia; order Opitutales; family Opitutaceae; genus ER46. The sequence continues at coordinate 39,161 of JBILWD010000001.1, forward strand.
GGTGCCGAATGTGGGCCGGATCGCCGTGCTCGAGGATCCGCAGGGCGCGTACCTCGGATTATTCCAAACTTGAAACCAGCGGCGCCAACCTCCGCGCCAGCCGCCGCGCGACCCTGGCCCCGGGGCCCGCGCGGTGGCCTGCTGGGTGGCCACGTGCGGGAATTCGCCGCCGATCCACTCGCGTTCCTCGACCGGTGCACCCGCGAGCACGGCGATTTCGTACCGCTCCGCTTCCTGCACCAGAAGGCCGTCCTCCTGAATGACCACGACGCCATCGAGGCCGTGCTGCTGACCCAGAGTCGCCGGTTCCGCAAGGTGCCGGGCGGCGGAAAATCCTTCGTCGACCGCGTCTTCGGCCAAGGCCTGCTCACCAGCGAGGGCCCCTTCTGGGTGCGCCAGCGCCGCCTGATGCAGCCCGCCTTTCATCGCCCGCGCGTCTCGGCCTACGCCCCGGTGATTGTCGATTATGCCCAGGAACTGATGGCCGGCTGGCGCGACGGCGAGACGCGCGAGCTGCACGGCGACCTCTCCGGCCTCGCGGCCCGCGTCCTGATCCGAGCCTTGTTCGGCACGGAGGTGCCGCCGGAAATCGGCGCCTTCGAACGGCTCTCCCTCGAGTCGATGCGCGAGATGCGCGCCCGGCGCGGACTACTGGGCTTCCTCCGCGGACTCTGGCCCGGGGATTTCTCCCGCCGCTTTCACGCGATGATGGACGGTCTCGAC
>JBILWD010000276.1:0-5000 GCA_044370095.1 Opitutaceae bacterium
CAATCGGGATGTAGAGCACGTCCCAGGGGTCATCGGGCCGGGCCGGGTCGCGCGCGGCCCAGGACTTCTTGATCGCGTCCTGATGCGAGCCGCTGAAGGCGGTGAACACCAGTTCCCCCGCGTAGGGGTGGCGCGGCGGCACCTCAAGGCGCGTCGTGCGCTCGTAGACTTCGCGGATCTCGTTGATGTTGCTGAAGTCGAGCCCCGGGTGGAGGCCGTGGGTGTAGAGGTTCAGCGCGGAGGTCACGAGGTCGAGGTTGCCGGTGCGCTCGCCGTTGCCGAAGAGCGTGCCCTCGACTCGGTCCGCCCCCGCGAGCAAGGCCAGCTCGGTGGCGGCAACGCCCGTGCCGCGGTCGTTGTGCGTGTGCAGCGAGACCAGCGTGCGGTCCCGCCGGGTGAGGTGCCGGCACATCCACTCGATCTGGTCAGCGTGCACGTTGGGCGAGGCGTACTCCACCGTGGCCGGCAGGTTCAGAATGATCGGCTCAGCCGTGGTTGGCTGCCAGACATCCGTAACCGCCTCGCAGACCTCGAGGGCGTAATCCAGCTCCGTGCTGGTGAAGCTCTCCGGCGAGTACTCGAACCGCACCCCCGTCCCGGCTGCCACCAGCGGCGCGGCGTGCTGGCGGACCCAAGCCGTGCCCTGCTTGGCGATCCGGAGGATGTCCGCGCGCGACGCGTTGAACACGTGGCGGCGCTGGGCCGGCGAGGTTGAGTTATACAGGTGGAAAATCGCCTGACGCGCCCCCCGGAGGGCCTCGAAGCTGCGTACGATCAGATCCTCCCGCGCCTGACAGAGAACCTGCACCGCCACGTCGTCCGGGATCAGGTTGCCCTCGATCAGGCGCCGGCAGAAATCGAACTCGATCTGCGAGGCGCTGGGGAAGCCGATCTCGATCTCCTTGAAGCCGATGCGCACCAGCAAGGCGAAATACTCGAGCTTCTCCTCGACGCTCATCGGCTGCGCCAGGGCCTGGTTGCCGTCCCGGAGGTCAACGCTGCACCAGATCGGCGCCCGGGTCAGCGTGCGACCCGGCCACTGGCGGTCAGGCAGGTTGACCGGCGGGAACGGCCGGTACTTCGTGATGGGCGCGGGTTGCATAGACGGGAAAAGGCGGAAAGGGGAAGGTGCGGGAACGGGAGCGGCAAAGGGCCCCGCGGCTGGGGGGCCGGACCACCGGGCACTCACCGCACCGGCGGGAACCACGGGAAGACGCACGACCGGCGTCCGGAGGACGCCCTTAACGGCCGTGCGCGCGCGTAAGTCGGAGACCCGGGCGGCGAGCAATCATTGGGCCGGTATCCGCGCCGGGCCGGAAAATGTCAAGGTCCGGGCCGGCCCCGCGGATTGTAACGCGTCGGCCAGCAGGGGCGTCTTGCGTGAAGTGCATGGCCGCGGCTCCATTTCCCTATGCCTGACCCCGCCGAGCCGCCCTTTGACGTGGCGGGTTGCCTCACGCTCGTGCGGGCGGGCGACCAGCGTGCGGCCCGCGAACTGGTGGAGCACCTCTTCCCGCTCGTCATCCGTATCGTCCGATCGCACCTGCCCCGCCGGGTCGCCGAGGAGGACCTCGCGCAGGAGGTTTTCCTGAAGATGTTCTCCCGGCTGGCACAGTACCAGGGGGCCGTGCCCTTCACCCACTGGGTATCCCGCATTGCCGTGACGACGTGCATCGACCACCTCCGGGCCCAGAAGCGACGCCCGGAGTTCCGGTGGGCGGACCTCTCGGAAAGCGAGGCGGACGTCCTCGACGCGGTGCTGACCAACGAACGCGACGTGCCGGCGAACGACGCCCTTGCGGCCACGGAGCTGGTGCAGAAGCTCCTGGGCCAGCTGAAGCCGGACGACCAGCTCGTCCTCCGCCTGCTGGATCTGGAGCAGAAGACCATCGCCGAGATCGCTGCCCTGACCGGCTGGAACCAGTCCCTGATCAAGGTGCGCGCCTTCCGCGCGAGACGGAAATTGCAAAAGCTGTTTCTGGAACTACGAAAAAAGGAACGTTCATGAGTCCATCCCCCCTGCCGCCCGGCTCCATCTGGAACCGTCTGGTGCGCGCCGCCCGGCTCGCGCCCGACGCCCGTGCCAACGCGGCGCCCCTCGGCTTCGGCACCCGCGTGGCCGCGCTGGCCCTCGGCCGCCGCGCGCCGGTTTCGCTCCTCGACCTGCTCGCGTGGCGCGCGCTCGGGGTCGCCTGCATTCTCGCACTCAGCGCCGTCGCCCTGAATTACGAAGAGGCCGCGCGCCGACTGGGCGGCCTAGCCGGGAGCGAGGAGCCGCTGCCGATCGGGGAGGATGTGGTGGCGGTGGTGCTGGCGCTGGCCGACTAGAATGGACCGGCCCTGGAAGGTGATTTTGGCCTTCGTCGGCGTGTTCATCGCCGGCGCGGTCTTCGGCGGCTTCTTCACGCTGCGTTCCGCGGCCCGCGTGGTCGAGGTGGCCCGGCCCAAGGCCGGTCCGGCCAAGGCTCCGGCCAGCAAGCCGGTGGCGACCGTTCCCGCGGCCCCAGCGACGGCCAAGGGCATCGCCCCGCAGGTAATGCGCCAGCTGACCCAGCGGCTCAGCCCCACTCCGGAGCAACAGAAGGCGATCCGGCCGATCGTCAGCCGCGCCGCGGAGGACCTGCAACGGATGCAAAAAGAGCACCTCGCCGACACCACCCGCACCACGGAGCGGATGTATGCCGATGTGGCCGCGCTCCTCAAGCCCGCGCAACGCACCCAACTGGAGCAGATGCGCCAGGAGATGCTCGAACGCGTCCGCAAGGTGCGGGAAAAGCGCGACGAGGCCGCGGCCGACGGGGCCGGGAAAGCCGCCGCCCCCGTACCTACCCGCTAGGCGCCGCTCACTCCAACCCGAGTGCCTTCCGGCCAGCGGGAGAGATCATGTGTGGGGTCCACTGCGGATCCCACACGATGTGAACCTTCGCCGACTGGACGCTCGGCAACTGCGCGATCTTCGCCCGGGCATCCTCGGCGATAACCGGCCCCATCCCGCACCCCGGCGCGGTGAGCGTCATCTTCACCTCGACCCCGTGGCGGCCTGCCCCGTCCGGCTCAATCGCCAAATCGTAGATCAGCCCAAGGTCGACGATGTTGACCGGGATTTCCGGGTCGAAGCAGGTGCGGAGAGCGGACCACACCGCCTCCTCGCTGAACTCGCCCGCCACCGGCGCGGCCTCCGGCGCAGGCTCATAGCCGGCCAGCGCGGCCACTTGGTCCCGGTCGATGCGGAATAGACCGGCGTCCGTCCGCACCGTCACGTTGCCGCCGAGGCTCTGGACGACGTGCGCACGCGTGCCCGCCGGCAGGGTGGCGCGATGCCCGGCGGGGATCGCGGTGGCGGTGACTTCCTGAACGAGGGTGTGGGGAGAAGACATCAAGGGAAAGGGGTCAACGGACGGAGAGCGTGAAGGGCAGGCGCGCGTACACGCCCTGAGGGTCATTGCACGCCGCGAGCGCGCGCAGTTCCCGCTCCACGCGGCGGCGGAGCTCCTCGAGCGGACCGGCAGAAACCCGGGCGGCGCCGGGCACGGCCTTCTCGATCAGCTCCTGAATGGCCTCAACCAACTCGCGCTCCCGCGGAATCTCCACCACGCGGTAGTCCGCAGCGAGGCCGGCCTTGCCCGCGGCGTACGCCAAGGCGGCATCCAAGCCGCCGAGCTCGTCGACCAGACCGTGCGCGAGCGCATCGGCGCCGGACCAGACGCGCCCTTGGGCGATCGCGGCCACCTTGTCCGGGGGCAGGTTGCGCCCATCGGCGACCTTGGCGAGGAACTCGCCGTAGATCCAGTCGACCATCCGCTGTAGCACCGCCATCTCCTCGGGCGTCTTAGGCCGGGAGACCGTCATCGCGTCGGCGAAGCGGCCCGTCTTCACCCGGTCGAAGGTCACGCCGAGGGAGTCCGCGAGTCGCTGGACGTCGAACTGCATCCCGAACACTCCAATTGAGCCGGTGATCGTGGTCGGCTCGGCGAAAATGCGGTCGGCGTAGGCGGAGATCCAGTAACCGCCGGAGGCAGCGTAGCTGCCCATCGAAACGACCACCGGCTTCTCGCGGCGCAGCAGCCGGACCTCGCGCTGGACGACCTCGGAGGAGGCCGCGCTCCCGCCGGGGCTGTTCACCCGCAGCACGACGGCGCGGACGTTCTTGTCCTGACGGAGCTTGCGCAGTTCTCGGGAGAGGCGCGCGCCGCCGATCTCATCGGGGCTGCCCTCGCCGTCGACGATCTCGCCTTCGGCGTAAACGATCGCGATCCGGCCGGCCTTGCCGGAACCGGGCTCCACTCCCTCGACGCGGCGCGGAGCCGGCAGCGCGCTAGCCGGCTTAAGCTGCCGTGCATAGGCCGCGAGCGTGACCTGCTTAAACGGTTTCTCGGAGCCGGCACGGCCCGTCTTCGCCTTGAGCGCGTCGTAGATCTCATCGCGGTAGGCAGTGCGGTCGATCAGCTTGGCGCCCAACGCCTCCGCGGCGCGGATGAGGCCCTCTTGGTCAACGACCGCCTGCACCTGGGCCGCGGTGACCCCACGGCTGGTCCCGATCTCGCCGAGAAGGCTGTCCCAGAGGTCCTGCAGTAGCTCGCGGACCTCCTCCCGGTTCTCCGCGCTCATCTCACGGCGGGTGAAGGGTTCGACCGCGGACTTGTACTTCCCGGCGCGGGTGACCTGCACATTGATCCCGACCTTCTCGAAAGCGCCGGCGAAGAACATCGGTTCGGCGGCCAGCCCGGGCAGCAGGATCATCCCGTAGGGATCGAGCGCGAGGTCGCTCGCGGCGGAGGCAACGTAATAGGTGCGGGTCGAGGCGAAGGTGAGGTACGCAACCACCGGCTTGCCCGCCTCGCGGAAGGCCAGCAGCGCCGCGCGCAGTTCCCGCAGCGCGGCGTGGCCGGAACCGTAGCCCGCGGGGTTGAGGTCCCCGGTCAGATAGACGCCCGTGATGCGCTCGTCGGTGGCCGCCGCGCGGAGGGAGCGCGTGGCCGCCCGCAGTTGGAGGGATTCCT
>JBILWD010000277.1:0-4898 GCA_044370095.1 Opitutaceae bacterium
TAGAACGCCCCGTCGGACGTGCCGAGGCGCACCCACAGCTTGAAGCGGTGGGCGCGGTCGTTGGGATCGAAGATCTTCGCCTCTGCGCGCTCGATGGCCATTGGGTTGGGAACCACGGCGCGCCCGAGACCCCGCCGCGCCCGCCGCAGTTGGCCCGGAAGTACGGTTAGCCCAGCGGCGAGTGCAAACTGAAACCGGCCGATCCCCGGACGGCGCGCTCCGCGGAGCGCCTAGTACATCGCAATCTTCCCGCGCTGGTTGAGGTCGCTGCCGCCGGCCGGCATCCGCTGGGTGTTCACCCAAAATCTGAGACCGAAGCCCGCGGTGTCACCCCGGTACTTTTCGCCCAGGTGATCCGTGCGCATCAGCTCGACCGACTTGCGGCTCAGCCGGCGCACCGCCGCAGGCAACGCGCCCGCGGCGCGGGCGTCACGCGCGAAACGCGCCGGCGCCGTTCAGGAGCCGGCGGGGAGCAGGGCCTCGATCCGGTCCATAATCGCGTCCATCCGCGCGATCAGGGCGCGGTACGGCGCGGGAGTGGCGAGGTCGACCCCCGCACGCCGCACGAGCTCGTAAGGATGGTCGGAACCGCCGGCCTTGAGCAGGCCGAGGTAGGTGTCGACCGCGCCGGGCTCACCGGCGAGGATCCGGTTGGCGAACAGCTGCGCGGCCGCGATCGAGGTCGCGTACTGGTAGACGTAGAAACGGCTGTAGAAGTGCGGGATGTAGGCCCACTCGACCGTGACAAGGTCGTCGATCGTGAGCACGCCCTCGGCGTGGCCGTGGTGCCGGCGCAACAGGTCACCGTAGAGCTGGCTCAGCCGCTGGCCGGACAAGGCGCCTCCCCGCTGGACGACCTCGTGCATCGCGAGCTCAAACTCGGCGAACATCGCCTGCCGGAAGAAGGTGCCGCGGAGGCCCTCCAGCGCGGAGCCGAGGAACGCGAGGCGCTCCCGGTCGCTGGTGGCGACGCGCAGCATGTGCTCGAGCAGCAGGGCCTCGTTCACGGTCGAGGCGATCTCGGCCGTGAAGATCGGGTAGTCCGCCGTGGGGGCGGGCTGGGCGCGGTTGGCGAGGACCGAGTGGATGCCGTGGCCCCACTCGTGGGCGAACGTGGTCAGCGACTCGTAGTCGCCGTTGTAGTTCATCAGCACGTAGGGGTGCGCGTCGTGCACGCGGCCGCTCATATAGGCGCCCGAGGTCTTGCCCGGACGCGGGTAGGCGTGCAGGTAGCGGCCGGCGAGCGCGTGGGCGAGATCGCGGCCGTAATCCGCCCCCAGCGGGGCGGCGGAAGCGAGCGTCAGGCGGCGCGCCTCGTCGAGGGGAAACGCCCGCTCCCCGGGCAGCATCGCCGGGTAGATGTCCCAGTACCGCAGGTCCTTGATCCCGAGCAGGCGGCCGCGCAGGCGGAAGTAGCGATGGAGGGTGGGTAGGCCAGCATTGGTCTCCGCGATGAGGGTGCGGTAAACCGCCTCCGGAATGGCGTCCGCGTGAAGGGCGGACGCGAGCGAGCTCGGGTGGCGCCGCACGCTGGCGTTGAACCAGTCGGCCTTCACCTGGGCGAACAGCGCCGCCCCGAAGGTCCGCTCGTACTCCCGCATCCGGCCCCAGAAGGCGCGGAACACAGCCTCGCGGTCTGACCGCGACGGCGCCGCGCGCCAACGCGTGTACCCCGCCTGGTCCAGCCGCGCCTCCGTGCCATCCGCCAAGCGGATCGTCGGCCAGGGCAGGTCCGCGTTCGCCAGCACCCCGTAGATCGAGCCGGCGGAGCCGGTGACCAAGGACGTGGCGGAGAGCACGGCCTCCGCCTCCGCGCCCAAGGTGTGGGGCGCGCCGCGCAGGATCTCCCGGAGCGGAAAGCGATGGGGGGCGAGCCGGGGCTCCGCCGCGAGGTAGGCTTCGATCCGCTCCGCGCCCAGCGCGAGCAGCTCCGGCCGCAGGTAGCTCACGGTCCGGCTAAACTGGCTGCCGAGCAGGCCCATCTCCTGCCGGCGCTCCAGCGGCGGGGCGAGCCGAGTATCCTCGTCCGCCTGAAGCGAGGCGTACGAGTAGAGGCGGATGAGTTCCCGAGTCCGCTGCTCGATCGCCTCCAGGGCCTCGAGAAGCACGCCGGGGCCCTCGCCGAGGCGGCCCGCGAACGCACCGAGGGCCGGCAATCCCGCGGCCAGCCGGTCCTTCGCCGCCCGCCACGCGGCCTCGTCGCGGAACAGCGCGGTGAGATCCCAAATGGCGAGCGGGTCGTCGGCCGACGGCGCCGCGGGGGTGGAAGCGGCGGGGGCGGGAGTGACGTTCAGGGCGGCGGCCAACACGGCCGCCGCCGCGCGGGACGGCAGGAAAGGCATCCGGCCGAAGGAGCCCGGGAGCGGGACCGCGTCAATCCCCGCCGGGGATTTTCTTGAGCTCGGCGCCCGCTGCGGCCTTGTTTGACCGCCTTATGCGCGTCCTCCGAATGCTCCTGCCGCTGCTGTTGGCGCTGGCCGGGGCCCGGGGCGCGGCGGTGCCGGATCTAGCCCGGTTCGTCGACGGCGCGCTACGCCGGGCCTCCGCGGCGGGGCCCGAGCTCGAGGCGGCGGTCATCGCCGCGCGGCCCATCCTCCCCCGGATCGCGGCCGCCTCCTCACCCGCCATCCCAGAGGCCGCCGGCAACCCCTGGCTCAGCCCCCATTCCTTCGGGACCGGCATCGCGGACTACGCCCGCAACTCGGGCGGCGAAGCCCTGCACTTCGAGACCTTCGTCGAGGCCGCCCGCCGGATCGTCGCCAAGGGCCAAACGGCCAAGCGCACCCCGGACGCCACCAGCCGCTGGCTCGACGCCCAGGCCGGACGCATCGAGGCCGCCCTCGCGGCGCTCGGCCCCACCCCCGCCCGACCCGCCCTCGCCGCGGCGGCGGCCGACCTGCGCGTCATCGCGCTCTTTGCCCGCTTCCACGCCCGCCGGCAGATCACCGCGATCCACTACAACCTCTTCCGCCGCCAGCTGAAGCTCACCGAGCTGATCGCCGCCACTTTCCAGGAACGGGACACGCTCAAGGTCTGGACGGACCTCGTCGAGGCTGCCGCCGCCGGTCCGGAACCGGGAAAGGACGACGCCCCCTCCCGGCGCGACCTCCTGCCCCATTGGCGCGAGGAACTCCGCCGGCTCGCGTCGAACGTCAAGGACCTCGAGGACCAGTGCTGCCCGCCGGACGAGTCGCTGAAACTCGACGACATCTGGCAACCCACCCTCGACGGCGACCGGAGCCCGCCCACCGTTGAGCACACCGCCCCGGCCACCGCGCCGGCCGGCCAGCCCCTCCGAATCGCCGCCCGGGTGACCGACCCCGCGGGCGTCCAGTACGTGCGCCTCCGGTTCCGGCGCGGCGCCGCGACCACCCAGTTCGCGATGCTCGATATGTCCACCGGCCCCGACGGCCGGCACCAGGCGGCCGTCCCCGCCGGCTTCGTCCTCGGCGGCCAGGAGATTCTCTATTTCATCGAGGTGATGGACAAGCGGGGCAACGGCGCGCATTGGCCGGATACCGACCAGGGTCCCCTGCACTACACCGTGCGGATCCAGCCCTAAAGGCGCCCCCGCGATGCGCCGCCCGCCCGCTGCTCCGCGAGTTTCCGGCGACCAGCTCCTGGGCGTGGCGGTGAGCCCCGTGACCTTTCCCGGCGCCGGACGTCCCCCGCCCCGATGAACCGCGCCCCGGCCCCCCCCGCCTCCCCGCTCCGCGCGTCGTGGTGGGTACTAGATCCCCGCGTCAGCCTACGCGCCCGGGCCGCGCTGCTCGCCGCGGCGGCCGGCGCGGCGCTCACCGCCCTCGGCGCGACGCTGGCGGCGGGCGCCCTCGAACGCGAACTCACCGCGCGGACCGGCGCCCAGCTCGAGGCTGCCGCCCAGCAGCTCGCGGACCGGCTCGACCAGACCGTCGCGGAACACCTCCGCGTGCTGCGGACGGGCGCGGCCCTGCGGGTGGTGCGGGCTCCGGCCGCCCCGGCCGAGAAACGCCAGGCCCTCCTCGACCTGCTCGACCCGCAGCCGGAACTGGCGTGGCTAGCCCTCGCCGACGTGCAGGGCCGGATCACGGCGGCGACCGCCCTCTTCCCGGAAGGCGCGGACGTCGCGCTGCAACCGTGGTTCCGCGGCGCGCGCGAACAGGCGTTCGCCAGCGACCCCCGCGAAAGCCCGGCCCTTCCGCCCCGGGCCAACCGCGAAGAATCTCTGGACGGCCCGCCTCGCGCCTTGGAGCTGGCGGTCCCCGTGGCCGACGCGGATGGCAACCCGGCCGGCGTCCTCGCGGCGGGCCTGCGTTGGGACTGGACGCGGGACGCCCTGCGCGCGGCCCTGCCCGAGCCGCTGCGGCGGGCGCGGATCGGCGCGACCGTCTACGCGGAGGCGGGGACGGTGCTCCTCGACGCGGAGGCCTCCGGCTGGAGCCAGCCGCCGGACCTGCCGGCGCTGCCCGAGGGCCGACGCTGGCGGGGACAATTCAACGAGACGGCCGCGGACGGCGCGGGCTACCTCAGCGCGTTCGCGCGCAGCCGCGGTTTCCGCGACCACCGGGGTCTCGGATGGGTGACCGTCGCGCGGCAACCCGCGGCCGAGGCCCTCGCTCCCGCCCGGACGCTGGGACGGCAAGTGGCCGCGGCGGGGATCGCCCTGACCCTGCTCGCGGCGGGCGCCGCGTGGTTGGCCGCCGGCCGGATCTCGCGCCGACTGCGTTCCGTCGCCGCCGCTGCGGACCGGATTCGCGGCGGCGATGTGCTGGCGACGCTGCCCGGCACCGGTGGCGAGGAGGAGGTCGACCGGATGTGCCAGGCCGTCGGCCGCCTCGTCGAGACCCTGCGGCCCCCGCCCGACCTGAGCCCGCCGCCCGCGCCGCCCCCGCGGCCGCCGCGGACCGGCTTCCACGTCT
>JBILWD010000062.1:0-14499 GCA_044370095.1 Opitutaceae bacterium
TCCCCGGCAGCTTCACTTCCACCGCGGGGGCAGCACCCGACGGGGCCGGGGTAGCGGGGGCGGCAGCCGGGGCGGGGGTCGCCGGCAACGACGCGCGGAGCATCATCGCCTGCTGGGTCCACGGGCTGGAAACGTCGATCTGCATCAGCTGGTCGACGAGCCGCTGGGCCTCGTTGGCGTCCTTGGCCTCGACGGCTAGACTGGCGAGATGGAAGGCGGCCTCGGCGCGCACGGCCTTGAGTTGGGAGGAGTCGTCCGCGAGCGCCTTGAGCGCGGGGGTGGCCTCCGTGGCCTGGCCGGCGGCCAGTTGGGCCACGGCGCGGCCCATCCGGGCGCGGGCGCCCAAGGGATCGCCCTTCAGGGTAGCGGCGGCCTGCTGGTAGAGCCCAGCGGCCTCGGCGGCCTTGCCGGCCTGATAAGCCTCGTCCGCTAGGCGCAGCTGGGCAACGCCGGCGAGGGAGTGACTCGCGTGGGCAGCGACAAACGCCTTCAGCTTGTCGGAGGAGTCCGCGGCTGCGTAGGCCTCGACGACACCCGTCTCCTGCTGCCCCTGCAGGTAGTCCCAGCCGCCCTTGGCTACGATCGCGAGGGCGACCCCAACACACAGTCCGGTAATCACGTTACGATTGCCGGTCCAGAAGGTGCGGACGCGATCCTCAAAAGTCACCGCAGGCGACGTGGCCGCGGCAACCAAGTTGCGATCGTCACCGGCAGGCGGGTTCGGGGCGGGGGAGGCGGGCGTGGTCATAGGGCGCGAGGGAACAGTCTGAACGGGCGAGCTAGGCAAAGGCCGGCGGCGGTGTAAATGCCGGAAAAGGCGGGGCTAATCGAAGACCACGGTCTTGTTGCCGTAGGCGAGGACGCGGCCTTCAAGGTGCCAGCGCACGGCTTGGGCCAGCACCAGCCGCTCAAGATCCCGGCCGCGGCGAACGAGGTCATCCACGTCGTGGCGATGCGTCACGCGGGCGACGTCTTGGTGGATGATGGGGCCCTCGTCGAGGTCGCGGGTGGCGTAGTGGGCGGTGGCGCCGATCAGCTTCACCCCGCGCGTGTGGGCCTGGTGGTAGGGGCGGCCGCCGGCAAAGGCGGGCAGAAACGAGTGGTGGATGTTAATCACCGGCGCCCCGCAGCGCCCGAGGAAATCCGCCGACAGGACCTGCATATACCGGGCAAGCACGACCAGATCGGCGCCGGCCGCGTGCAACCGCTCGAGCTGGCGGGCCTCGGCCGCGGCCTTGCCTTCGGGCGTGACGGGCACGTGGTAGAAGGGTAACCCGTAGCCGGCGGCGGCGGCGGCGAGGTCCGGGTGGTTGCCCACCACGGCCACGAGGTCGCCGGGCAGGTCGCCGGCCCGCCAGCGTAGGATCAGGTCGTGGAAGCAGTGGTCGGCCTTCGAGACGAACAGCACGACCCGTTGGCGCCGGGCGGTGGAGACGAGGCGGGCCTGCATCCCGAGGGAGGCGGCGAAGGCGGTGAACTCGGCCGCGGCGTCAGTGTCGGGACCGGCCGCGGGCACCCACTCGACCCGCTGAAAAAACACCCCCGCCTCTTGGTCACGGTGCTGGTCAGCGTGCAGGATGTTCCCCCCGCGGGTGAAGATCCACCCGGCGACCCGGGCCACTAGGCCGGGCTGGTCCGGCCCGTGGAGCAGGGCGATGAGGGTTGGGAGGGCCATCCGCTGGCTCAGACGGGGACGACGTTACCGCGGTAGCTCTGGATCGGGCGGACCCCGACGTGCTTCTCGCGGAGCGCGCGGATGCCCTGCACCGCAGCGGCGGCCCCGGTCAACGTAGTCATAATGCACACGTTGCGGGCGAGGGCGGCCGCGCGGATCGCGTTTTCGTCGCGGCGCGGGATCATCCCGGCGGGCGTGTTGATCACGAGCTGGATCTGCCCGTTCTTAATCAGATCAATGGCGGTGGGCCGGCCTTCCTGGAGTTTGGCGATCTTGCGGACCGCGATCCCGGCATCGGCGAGCGCCTTAGCGGTGCCGCCGGTGGAGTGGATGGTGAACCCGAGGGCGGCCAGCTCGCGCGCCAGCCCGACGGCGCGGGGCTTGTCGGCATCCTTCACCGAGAGGAAGATGTTCCCGGAGGTGGGGAGCCCGGGCTTGGCAGCGGCCTGGGCCTTGGCGAAGGCGACGCCGAGGTCCTCGTCGAGGCCCATCACCTCGCCGGTGGAGCGCATCTCCGGACCGAGGGCGATGGTGGCGCCGGGGAACCGCACGAACGGGAACACGGCCTCCTTCACGCACCAGTGGCGCGGGGTGAGCTCGCGGGTGAAGCCGAGGTCGCGCAATTTGGCGCCCGCCATCACCTTCGCGGCCAGCTTGGCCAGCGGCACGCCGATGGCCTTGGCCACGAAAGGCACGGTGCGGGAGGCGCGCGGGTTGACCTCGAGCACGTACAGTTGGTCGTCCTTGATCGCGAACTGGACGTTCATCAGGCCCACCACGCGGAGGGCCCGGGCGAGGGCGTGGGTCGCCGCCCGAACGGTGTCGAGCATCGGCGCACCCAAGGTGTGGGGCGGCATCACCATCGCGGCGTCGCCGGAGTGCACCCCGGCGTACTCGATGTGCTCGAGCATCCCGCCGATCACGGACGTCTCGCCGTCGCTGATGCAGTCCACATCGAGCTCGATCGCGTCTTCGAGGAACTTATCGATCAGCACCGGCTTGCCGGGCATCACGTCGAAGACTTGGCGCACCACGCCCTTGAGTTCCTCCTCGCTGAAGAGGATGAACATCCCGCGCCCGCCCAACACGAAAGACGGGCGCAGCAGCACGGGATAGCCGATCTCTGCCGCGCCGGAGAGGGCCTCGGCCTCCGTGAGCGCGATGCGGTTGGCGGGCTGGCGTAGGCCGACGTCGCGCAGGATCGCGGCGAACAGCTTCCGGTCCTCCGCCGCCTCGATGCTCTCGGGCGAGGTGCCGATGATGTTCACCCCGGCAGCCTTGAGCGCGGTCGCCAAGTTGAGGGGCGTCTGGCCCCCGAACTGCACGATCGCCCCGGAGCAGCCCTCCTGCTGATAGATCTCGAGCACGTCCTCGAGCGTGAGCGGCTCGAAATAGAGGCGGTCGCTCGTGTCGTAATCGGTCGAGACGGTCTCCGGATTGGAATTCACCATCACGCTCTCGCAGCCGATCTCGCGCAGCGCGAAGCTCGCGTGGACGCAGCAGTAGTCGAACTCGATGCCTTGGCCGATGCGGTTCGGACCGCCGCCGAGGATCATAATCTTCCGCTTGCCGGTCGGCGGCAGCACCTCGTTCTCATCGCCGTAGCTCGAGTAGTAGTACGGAGTGAAGGCCTCGAATTCCGCGGCGCAGGTGTCGACCAGCCGGTAGGTGGTGGTGACGCCCAGCTCGCGGCGGCGGCGCAGGACCGATTCGCGGTCAGTGCGGAGCAGGTGGGCCAGCTGGACATCGGAGAAGCCGGCGGACTTGGCGCGGCGCAGCCCGGCAGCGTCGAGGGCCGCGAGGGAGGAGGCAGCGATTTCGTTCTCCAGTTCCCAGATCTCGCGCAACTGGTGGAGGAACCACGGGTCGATCTTCGTCAGTTCGAAGATGCGCTCGACCGTATAGCCGGCGCGGAAGGCGTGGCGGAGGAAGAAGATCCGCTCGGCGTTGGGCGTGCCGAGGCGGGCATTGAGGGTGGTCTCGTCCACCGGCTCATCCCCGCCGTAGCGCCCGCCGCCACCGAAGCCCCGGGCTCCGATCTCGAGCGAGCGGAGGCACTTCTGCATCGACTCCTTGAAGGTGCGGCCGATCGCCATCGCCTCGCCCACGGACTTCATCGCGGACGTCAGCGTGGGGTCAGCGAGCGGAAACTTTTCGAAGGTGAAGCGGGGAATCTTGGTGACGACGTAGTCGATCGTCGGTTCGAAGCTGGCGGGCGTGAGGCGCGTGATGTCGTTGCGCAGCTCATCGAGGCTGTAGCCCACCGCTAGCTTGGCGGCGATCTTCGCGATGGGGAAGCCGGTGGCCTTGGACGCGAGCGCCGAGCTGCGGCTCACCCGTGGGTTCATCTCGATCACCACCATCCGTCCCGTCGCGGGGTCGACGGAGAACTGGATGTTGGAACCGCCGGTCTCGACGCCGATCTCGCGAATCACGGCGAAGGAGGCGTCGCGCATCACCTGGTACTCCTTGTCCGTGAGGGTCATCGCCGGCGCCACGGTGATCGAGTCGCCAGTGTGGACGCCCATCGGGTCGAAGTTCTCGATCGAGCAGATGACGACGCACTGGTCTTTGTGGTCGCGCATCACCTCCATCTCGTACTCCTTCCAGCCCAGGAGGCATTCCTCGACGAGCACCTCGTGCACGGGGGAGAGGTCGAGGCCGTTGGCGACGATGCGCTCGAACTCCTCGCGGTTGTACGCGATGCCACCGCCGGAGCCGCCCAGCGTAAACGAGGGGCGGATGATCAGCGGGAACATCGCCAGCGCCTCGGCCGCCGCACGCGCCTCCTCCATCGACTTCACGGTGCGGGAACGCGCGACGTCGAGGCCGATGCGCAGCATCGCCTGCTTGAACAGCTCGCGGTCCTCACCCTTGGCGATCGCGTCCGGCTTGGCCCCAATCATCTCCACGCCGTGGCGCGCGAGGATGCCAGACTTGTGGAGCTCCATCGACAGGTTGAGCGCGGTCTGGCCCCCCAGCGTCGGCAGCAGCGCATCCGGCTGCTCCGCGATGATGATGCGCTCCACGAACTCCACCGTCAGCGGCTCAATGTAGGTGACGTCCGCGAACTCCGGGTCCGTCATAATCGTCGCCGGGTTGGAATTCACCAAGATCACCCGGTAGCCCTCCTCGCGCAGGGCCTTGCACGCCTGCGTGCCCGAATAGTCAAACTCGCAGGCTTGGCCGATAACAATGGGGCCGGCACCAATGATGAGGATGGATTTCAGGTCTGGGCGCTTGGGCATGAGCGTAGCTTTCGACGAGGGTTGGCGCCGCCTCCAGCCGCGGCAAGCGGGAAAGCGGCGCGGGCCCGCGTCACGCGCGCCCCCCTGCCCCGCCGGACCCGTGCACCGCCCGGCGGCCGGCGCCCGGTTTCACCTCAGGGGAACGCCCCCGTGGGCCGGTCTCTAGAATGATCCCTTGACCCCCCAGGTGAGCAGCACACCCGTGTTGGTGTCCGAGGTGCGGCGAGCGTAGGGCGGGGTGTTGTCGCCGAACCGCTCCACCTTGTCCGATACCGCGAACACGTTCTGCGCGTTCGCGAAGGCGGACAGCCGCGGGCTGACCCGGAACTCGGCATTGAGGTCCATAATCGTTCGCGGGATCGTGTAGCTGCCCCCGTTCGGGTTGAGCGCCGCGACCACGGAATCGAGCCGCTGGCCGCGGTGGTTCCACCGCGCGACGACCTTGAACCGCCGGTGATTGTAGGTGACGCCCCAGCTCAGCGTGCCCCGGACGAAGCCGCCGAAGTTGCCGCGCTGGTTGCCGTAAAGTTTGAGTTTGGTGCCGTTGAGGAAGGCCTGAAACGGCCGGCCCCAGTCGCCTAGGGCCTGCAGCGAGTGCTGCGCGTTGAACTCGACCCCATCCACGCGGGCGTCGCCCCCGTTGCTCGTGCTATTGATTTCCCAGCCGAGGTATTGCGGACCGAGGTCGAACTCGCGCAGGTCCTGCTCCGTGGCGATGATCGTCGAGGAGACGAAGAAGCCCTGGATGGTCTTGCGGAAGGCGCCCACGCTGAAAAGCCCTCCCTGGGCGGTGTAATACTCCAGCGAGAGATCCAGGTTCCGCGCGGACCACGGCTGCAGGCCCGGGTTGCGCACGCTAATCCGACCGTCGAGCGCGCCGGGATCGTTGTTGATGTCGAGCTCCGTGATCGAAGTGTTCGGGATAATATTCGTGAAATCCGGGCGGCCGTAGGTCTCGGCGTAGGAGGCGCGCGCGATCAGATTCGCACTCTGGTGATAGGTGAGATGCAGGCTGGGGTAGTTGCCGTCGTAGAGCCGATTGGCGCGGAAGCCCCGCTCCTTGCGGACGAGCGCGAGCTCCTGCAGCGACCCGGCGGCCCCGGCCTCGGCCCGCCGGATGCGGGACCCATCCGCCGACCGGGCAAAGTTGCCGTCGGCGGTGCGCACCCACACCGCCGTGGGATCGAAGATGGGCCCCAAGCCGTCGACCGACGTCCGCTCACGGCGCACCCCGCCCAACAGCGAGAGACGCGGGAGCGGCTTGAGCTCCACCATCGCGTACTGGGCGGACACGCGCTCCCGCACGTACTCCGAGTTCATAATCTTGAACTGCTCGGTCGCGACGACCTGCGCGGGCGTCTGGGTGAAGAGGCCGGGATTCGCCTGCCAGGCGGCCCAAGCTTTAACCACCGAGGGCCACTGCATCTCCCGGAACCGCGGGTCGGCCCGCGTCCGGTACGCCGAGTGGGCCATAAACGAGGTATCCGCCGGCCCGGTGTAGGTCCAGACCGGGTTGTAACGGCGAATGTCGCGCTCCTGGGTGCGCGTCAGCATCCCAGCCTGCACCGCGGCCGGAAACGGGACGAAAGGAAGCTGACGGCGGACATCCAGTTTGCCGCTGCCAAGGGTGTCGGTGAAGTCGCGGTAAGTACTCTGGGCCGTCGCGAGGCGGTAGTTCCTCAGCTCGAACATGCTCACCTCGCGCTCATTGTTGTCGAACAGCCGGATGGTGCGCGGCGCGACATCCCCCAGATCGTTGAACTGCACGCGGATGGGCACGGCGAAGCTGTAGGCCATCGCGCGGAAACGCGGGGGCGAGGCGTTACTGTCCCGCACGGCGCCGATCGAGATCGAGTGATCGAGGCCGGCCTCGATGCGCCACTTCCCGTCGTCGAACCGGTAGCGGAAATTCCCGGCCCGCGTGCGCCCCGGCTGCTGAAAGTCCGCCCCGCCCATCAGGGTCATGCTCCCGCGGCCCGTCGCGCCGCTGGTGAAATCGGGGCCGAAGGTCAGCGGTTTGCCCCCCGCCACCGCCGGGGTCGCGTTGGTGCCGGCGTTGATCACGGTCTCGATCGGCGAGCGCTCATTGAGGAACGCGCTGGTCTGGAAACCGGCCGACAGGATCGAGTAGGTGGCGACGCGCCAGTCGGCCTTCACCGCCAGGGAACGCCGGTAGGCGAGCCGCGGGCCCTCGAGGAAGCGGATCGACTGGAGGTAGGGGTTGGCGTTGGACGCGCCGGCGGCCCCGGTGCCATAAGTCTTTGTATTGAGCGCCTGATCCGTGTGGCGGTCGATGCTCTGGCCGGTCACGACGACGCCGAAATTCCGGTTCACCGGCAGCGTGTAGTCGAACATCACGCCCGGCAGAACCTTGCGGACCCGCGCGTCGTTGACGAACGGCTCCCGCCCTAGGCTCAGGTTCTGGCTGCTGCCGGTGAGGCTCAGGCTATAGTTAAACTGCGCGGTTTTCCGTTCGAACGCGCTCTTGCTTACCATATTCACCGAGCCCGCCAAGGTGTCCGCCGCGGTGGCCGGAGTCGGCGCCTTGGTGACCTCGACCCGGGCGACGTTGTTCGCGGAAACCTGGCTGAAGTAAAAGGTCCGGATGTTCCCCTGCGCACTCCCGGTGTTGGCCAGCTGGGCGCCGTCACTCGAGACGCGCGTCATCCCGGAACTGAAGCCGCGCACGGAGATCGTCGTGACCGTACCGCCCTCGTTCACATCCGTGTCGGTGGTGATCCCGGGCAGAAACTTGAGAAACTCGCCGACGTTGCCGTCTGTCACGTCCCCGAAGGCGTCGGTGTTGACCACGTTCTTCAAGTTCGGGGCGAAGCGCTGCTCGTTGACCGCGATCGAGGCCGCGTTGGTGTCGCGGCCGGTGGACACGACAAAGGCGTCGAGCTTCACGGTCCCTTGGGATTTCCCGAAAAGGGCCGCGCTGGTGAGATTGACGTCCTGCACCACGGTGCCCCCGCCGGTGATGCGCACGGTCACCTCCTCCGGATCGAGACCGGTGTAGAACACCTGCAGGACCGCGGTCCCCGCCGGGACCTGGGCGATCCGGTAGGTGCCGGACTCATCAGTGAGATCGGAGAGCGAGGTCCCCTTGACGGTGACACGGGCGTTGTTGAGGTACTGGCCAGTCGCGACGTTCTGGACGCGACCGTTAATCGCCCCCGTCGGGGCCGTGGTCTCCGCGGCGGGAAGCGCGGTGAGGGTAAAGGCGAGCCCGATCGCGGCAACGAACCTAGACAGGTGAGGGCGAAGCATAGCTGGGGTTGGGGAAGTCAGCGGGACGAGGACCCACGTGGGGACTGGGGGAAGCGGGTGGCCTCAGTTGCGTTTCTTCCGGCCGGTCGGCGCCGGCTCCTCGCCGAAACGCTCGAGGACGATGCCCTTGAGGCGCTGCACATAGTCGTTGTTGCGGGACGGGGTCTGGGGATCGCGCACCTCCATCCCGCGCACGAAGCCCAGCAGCGGTCGCGCCCGCTCGCCGAGTTCATCGATGACGTTCATCGCCGCGATGCCGGCGAAGGCGCTAGTCCGGGTCGGATCGGCGCAGGCCCGCAGCGTGTCGAGGGCGCGGGGAAGATCGGAGGCGGCGCCGTGCCGGGCGAGTGCCTGGGCCGCGGCGATACGCACGCTCGCCGAGGGGTCCTCCAGAGCGGCGAGGAGGCCCTCGCGCATCGCCTGCGTCGCCGCCGGGCCGCGCATCAGCGCCCCCATCACTCCCCAGTACCGCACACCGCTGTCCGCATCCTTGAGGTACGACTGCAGTTGCGGCACGGCGCCGGGGTCGCCGCCCGACGCCGTTTCCGCCGCCGCCACCACGCGGGCGAACGGATAGGCGGCATCGGTCGCGAGGGCATCGCGGGGCGCAGCCCGGCCGGCGCGGGCGTGGATTTCCGCCTCGGGCAGGAACCCGAGGTCACGGATGCGCGCCGCGTGGGCCCGGGCCTCGCCCCGCAGTCGCTCGAGCGCTACACGGTGCTCCGGCGCCGCCGCGAGGTTGCGTACCTCGTCGGGATCGGAGTGCAGATCGTAGAGTTCCTCGGGCGCCTTGGGCTCGCGCCAGAAGATCGACTGCGCGTCGTTCGCCCGGCCTTCGTCGAAAAGGCGGCGCCAGACCTGCGTCGTCGGCATCTGGAACTGGGTACGCACCCGCTGGCCCTGCGACACGTGCGGCCAGTGGTTGCGCAGGTAGACGTAGCGCCCATCGGTGACGGAACGTACCAGGTCGTACCGCTCGTCCATCCGGCCCCGGAAGCCGTGTAGGTACGCGGGCCCGTCGACCTGATGGGGTCCCGCGAAGGCCCGCCCCTGCATCGCCGCCGGTGGTGCGATGCCCGCCAGGCTCAGCACCGTGGGCGCCAGATCGACGAAGCTGACCAGGCGGTCGGACTGTGCGCCGGGCGCGTACTCCTTCGGCGCCAGGTGCCGCCACTTCGGCGGGAAGTGAACCACCAGCGGCACCCGCAAGCCCGAATCACCCGGCCAGCGCTTGCTGCGCGGCAGGCCCGGACCGTGGTCTCCGTAGTAGAACACGATGGTGTCGTCGGCCAGCCCAGCCGCCGCGAGATCTCGGAGGTGACCGCCCGCCACCGCGTCGACGGTGCTGACATTATCATAATACTGCGCCCAGTCGCGCCGCACTTCCGGGGTATCCGGGTGATAGGCCGGGACGCGCACCGCCGCGGGATCCAGCACGGCCTGATGCGGCCGACGATAGACCTGACCTTCGTGGCTCTGGCCGGCATTGAAAACGGCAAAGAACGGCGCTCCGGCCGGGCGCTTGCGCCAGTGCGCCTGGGCGGAGGACTCGTCCCAAACCTGTCCCGGCTTGGTCAGATTGTAGTCCTCCTTGGCGTTGTTGGTGCAGTAGTAGCCGGCCTCGCGCAGGTACTGCGGCAGCATCTTCGCCCCCGCGGGCATCGCGACCTCGCTCCGCATATGCTCCGCGCCAAGGCTGGGCGGGAACAGGCCAGAGATGATGGCCGTCCGTGCCGGCGCGCAGACCGGGGCATTCGACCACGCCCGCTTGAAGATCATCCCCTTGGCCGCGAGGGCGTCGACGTGCGGCGTCCGGGCCAGCGGATCCCCGTAGCAGCCCATCTGGGGTCCGTGATCCTCGCTGGTGAGCCAGAGGATATTGGGCCGGTCGGCCGCGGCGAGCGGAGATAGCGGACAGGCGAGGGCAAGGAGGCTGAGGGGAAGCTTCATCGCGGAAACGGGCAAAGGGGTGAGACGGGCGGCGAACACCCCTACGGACGCAGAACCGGCGGGACGGGGCAAAGGGATTCCGCGCGGCGAACCCGCCCCTCAGAAGTGGCGGCGCAGCAGGCGCCGGAGTACCGGACCGACCCGCCGAGCGAGGAAAGGGTTCGCATAACCCATCCACGCCACCGGGAAGGTCGTGTCCAAGGGGCAGCGCAGGGGCCCTCCCTCGGGCGCCTCGACGATGCAACCCGCCTCGCGCGCAATCAAGGCGGTACAGATATCGTAGGGGTGGCAGGCAAGGGAGGTCTCGGGCAGGCCGCAGCGGGCGTACGCCAGCGGCCGCAGGTCCCCCAGCATCCGGTCGTGGCCGGCCAACAACTCGTAAAGCTGCCCACCCGTCGAGAGGTACTGGTCGTCGAAGACCAGCTGACCGCCGTCGCGCCCGTGGAGGCCGAGTTCCCGCCAGAGGTCCTCCTCGAAGGCGGCGAGTAGGCCCTTGCCCTCCGGAAAAAAGCGGGCCAGCGCCGCGAAGCCGTGGGCGAAATCCCGCGCCCGCGAAGGACGCGGCCGCCACCGCCGGCGCGATCCATCCGCCAGCGCGATCCGCTCCGACCGGACACCCCGGCCCGCCACCGCGCTCAACTGGTCCACCTGCGCCTGCTTGGACGTCGGCAGTTCCGTCATCGCGGCAACCACGATGTCCCCGAGGTGGGTACGCGCCCCCCGTTGCGGGGCCAGCGCCGCCAAGGACCACGCGGGCCGCTTGTCGTACATCAAGCAGCGAGTGCCGTCGATCGGGTCCAAAATGCAGCGTGCCAACGTTTTCCGTGGAGGGGTGCCGGCGGGAAAGGTGGTCGTTCCCTCCGCCAGTCCCTCCATCACGATCTCCACGGGCCAAGCCCGCGGCCAATGCCGGGCGAACCAGTCCAAGATTGCGGCCTCGCCGATCCGGTCGACCCGGTAGATCGTGTCCGCGGCAGTCACCCCCGCGACGCGGGCGAAGTCGCGCCCGCCCCGCGTCCGGGCCGCCACCAGCGTCGCGAGCAGGTGGTCCTGCAGGGCACAGAGCAGACGCCGGGCGTTTTCCAAGGCGGCAGGAGTCACCGCGGCAGGAGAACAGAGCGCTGCGACGGCGGTCGATGCGAAAGACGCCCCTTCCCCGCCCCTCCCCCAGCTGACTTGCCTCCGGGGGAAATTACCCACCCATCCCGCTGCGACTGGACACGCGGCCCGATTGCACTAAAGGATTGTAACCCCCTCGCCTCCGGCGCCGTCGCCGGGGCTACCGTTTTGACCGCCCGACCCCTATGAGCACGTTTTTCCGCCCCGCCCTGGCCCTGCTCCCCGTCTTGGCCCTTGCGCTCGCCGCCGCCCTCCCGGCCCGCGCCGCGCAATATGACCAGCGCCTCGCCAACCTCTCCACGCGCGCCCAAGTCGGCACCGGCTCAAACGTGATGATCACCGGCTTTGTAATCCAGCAGGGTGCCCCAAAGCAGATCCTCATCCGCGCCGTCGGCGCCCGCCTCGCCACCGCCCCCTTCAACCTCACCGGTGTCCTCGCGAATCCCCTGCTGCAGGTCTACAACTCCGATGGCGTGCTGGTGCTGACCAACGACAACTGGAGCACGGCCGATCAGGGCGTGATGACGGGGGTCGGCGCGTTCCCCCTCACCGCGGGCAGCCTTGATGCGGCGCTGGTCGCCACCCTCTCGCCGGGCTCGTACACGGCTCAGGTCAGCGGCGTGGGCAACACCTCCGGCGTGGCCATCCTCGAGGTCTACGATGTCAGTGGCTCGGCCCGCCTCCTCAACCTCTCTACCCGCGCCCTGGTGGGCAGCGCGAACCAGACCTTTTTCTCCGGCCTGTCGGTCGCCGCCGGCGGCGGAGCCCGGCGGGTCCTGATCCGTGCCGCCGGCCCGGCCCTCGGCGCACTCGGAGTCGGCGGCACCCTCAACGACCCGGCCATCGCGGTGCTCGACAGCGCCGGCCGGCAGATCCCGGGCGGCGCCAACGACAACTGGGAAACCGCCGGCGCCGCTACGCTGCGGGCCGCCTTCACCGCCGCGGGGGCTTTTCCCTTCGCCGCCGGGAGCCGCGATTCAGCCCTGCTCCTCGACCTCGCCCCGGGCAACTACACGATCCAAGCCAACGGCGTGGGCACGGCCACCGGCACCGCACTGGTGGAGGTCTACGACCTGTCGCCCGAAACCCTCTCCACCGTGAGCGTACGCGCCTCCGTCGCCGCGACCGACGCCGTCGCGGGCAGCCCGGCCGTATTCACCTTCTCGCGCGTCGGGCCAGTCAGCCAGGCGATCACCGTGGAGTACCGAATCACCGGCTCCGCCGCCGCGGGCGTGGATTTCGAGGCGCTCCCCGGCCGCGTCACGATTCCGGCCGGCGCCACCAGCGCGACGGTCACGCTGCAGCCCCGCCCGAATCCGGCCAACACGCTCTCGCGCACGGTCGAACTCTCGCTCGAGCCGCGCAACGCCTACGGCATCGGGGTGGACGCGACCGCCGGCGTCACGCTCTTCGCGAACTCGGGCACGCTCTACGTCTCCACGCTCCGGACCGTGCCGGGCATCAACGCCTCGACCGCCTACGGCTCCGCGACCGTGCAGCTGGCCCCAGACGAGAAGACGGCGTTCGTGAACGTCTCCTTCTCGAACCTGAGCTCGCCCCAAGTCGTCGCCCACCTCGCGATCAACGGGGACTACGTGCTGAGCCTGCCGAACGGGCAGGTGAACAACGCCGTCTGGACCTTCGCTCCCGTGGGCCGCTACGCCACCGCCGACTTGATCGCGGCCCTGAAGGCGGGCCGGGTGACGGTGGCGATCGACACCGCCCTGAACCCGGCCGGCGAGCTGGCGGGCGGCTTCGTGCGCAGCAGCGGCTCCGCGGTCTTCAACCCGCCGGCGCCCGCCCCCGCGATCGACCTAACCCGGGTCTCCGACGCCGACGCCGCGCGCTTCCTCCTGCAGGCTTCCTTCGGTCCCACCGAGCCGTCCATCGCGGAGGTCCGGCAGAAGGGCTATTTCCGCTGGATCATGGACCAAATCGTGGCCGTGCCCGCCTCCTCGCACTTCCAGGAGACGATGAACGACTTCAACCGCAACCAGACGGTGGGCGGCAACGGCAACCGCGACCCGGTGACCCTCGCCTACCAGCGGCCGGGCGGCCCGCACCGCCAGGCGGCTTGGTGGAAACACTCCGTCACCGGCCCCGACCAGCTGCGCCAGCGCGTGGCCTTCGCCCTGAGCCAGATTTTGGTCATCTCTGACCGCAACGGCACCATCGCGGCCTGGCAGGAGGGCGCCGCCAACTACTACGACCTCCTCGTCAACCACGCCTTCGGCAACTTCCGCGACCTGCTGGAGCAGGTGAGCCTCAGCCCGATGATGGGCATCTACCTCAGCTCGCTGCGCAGCGCGAAGGCTACGTTCAACGCAGCCGGCCTGCCGACCTCGCTCCCCGATGAGAATTACGCGCGCGAGGTGATGCAGCTGTTCACCATCGGCCTGCACGAGCTCAACCCCGACGGCACCCTGCGCCTCGACCCCTCCGGCCAGCCGATTCCGACGTACACGCAGGAGACCATCGTCCAGACCGCGAAAGTCTTCACCGGCTTCGGCTACGCCAACGCCACCCGCGACGCCACCGCCAACGCAGGGCTCTTCCGCGGCAGCGCGGGTAACTACATCGATCCGATGATGCTCTGGCCGGCGTTCCACGACGACACCGCCAAGACCATCGTCGGCGGCCGCACCCTTCCCGCGGGCCAAGGCGGAATGAAGGACCTGGCGGACACTCTCGACGCGTTGGTCAATCACCCGAACACCGGACCGTTCATCAGCCGCCAGCTCATTCAGCGCCTCGTCACGAGCAACCCGAGTCCCGGCTACGTCTACCGCGTGGCGCAGGCCTTCGCCAACAACGGCGCCGGCGTCCGCGGCGACCTTGGCGCGGTAGTCCGGGCCATTTTGCTCGATTACGAAGCCCGCTCGCCCGCCGTCGCGGCCACCGCTACCTTCGGCAAGCTCAAGGAGCCGCTGCTGGTGACGACCGGTCTGCTGCGCGCCTTCGGCGGTGACTCGAACTCCGGCCGCTTCCCGATCTTCAACCCCGAGGGTTCTCTCGGCCAAGCGGCCCTCCGCGCCGACACGGTGTTTAACTTCTTTGAGCCGAACTTCGTGCTGCCGGGCGCGATCGCCGAGGCCGGCCTCTACGCCCCAGAGTACCAGATCTTGAACGACACCACGGCGCTCACGCAGCCGAACTTCTACTACAACTACATCTACACCAACCGCTCGACCACCGACCTCGCGCAGCAGACCGTGGGCCTAAACCTCGCCCCGCTGT
>JBILWD010000063.1:0-14498 GCA_044370095.1 Opitutaceae bacterium
CCGGAAGGTCCAGCGCCCGCCTTCCTCCCGGCCGGTCAGCCAGACGACCGACACGCAGCCCGGCACCCGGTGGGCGTCGATCCGCTCCGTTGCGGGCAGCGGCGGGACGCGCCGCACGCGGTCCACGACAAAGGCGAGGCGCTCCTGTGGGTCCTCGAAGGCTGCGAGGTCCGCCGCGAGCCGCGTCAGGGTATCACCGGGGGTCATCGCCCCGAGCGTGCCCGCCGCGGCCGTCCCGGCAAGCCGGGTCAATTGTAGAACATCGCCTCGTTCGTCTGGAACAGGGCGTGCGCGAGCTTGGCCCAGGCGTCGAGCGGCAGGCGGTTCTCAAAGGTGCCACCGATCTGGGTATTGAACCGGCCCTGCTGCTTGGGCGCCACCTTGGGGGCGGCCTTCTTCGCCTTGGCCGCATCCTTCGCGCTCAATTTGGCCGCCGGCTGGTCGGCGGTCAGCTTCACGTCCGCGCCACCCGGATTGGCCGCCACGTACTTGAGCCCCAAGTCGACCTCCCGGCGGGTCGGCCACCGCTGGAAAATGGCCAGATAGAGCAAGGTCACGCGGTCCTCGTCCGACTTTAGCTCCGCGAAGGCCGGCCGATCGACCAGCTTGCGGGCGGTCTCGATGACCATCGGGCTGTTCATCAGGAACAGCGCCTGCTGCGGCACGAGGGTCTCGTGGCGCCGTCCGGTCGCGACATCCGGGCTCGGGAAATCGAACTGGGTCAGCAGCTCCGGCGGATTGGTGCGGTCGATGATGGTGTAGACGGCGCGCCGCTTGGCGAAGCCCTCGCTGCTGATGGCCACGGGCTTGCCGCCATAAGTGCGGTCCAGCTCGCCGGCGATCGCCAGCAGGGCGTCGTGGAGCTCCTCGAAGTCCATCCGGCGGAGATTGTAGCGCCAGAGGAGCTGGTTGTTGGGGTCCTTCTCCGCGTACGCCGGATTGGTCTGCGTGCTCTGCTGGTAGGCGGCGCTCAGGACGATCTGCCGATGGAGCTTCTTCAGGGACCAGCCCTCTTCGATGAAGGTCGCGGCGAGCCAGTCGAGCAACTCGGGGTGGGTGGGCGGCGCGGACATATTGCCGAGGTCGTCGGGCGTCGCCACGAAGCCTTGGCCCCAGTGCTGCTGCCACATCCGGTTGACGATCACGCGCGCGGTCAGGGGATTCTTGGGGTCGGCGATGGCCATCGCGAGCTGCCAGCGGCCGGAGCCTTCCTTCCACTCGGGCCGTTTCTTCGGGTCGGGCGAGAGGATCTCGAGGAAGCGCCGCGGCACGATGTCACCCCGGTTCTGGAGCTCGCCGCGCAGCAGCACGGGATAGTCGCGCGGTCGCGGCACATCGACGAGGATATTGGCCCGGGCGGGCGCGCCGGGATGCTTGGTCTCCAGTTCGGCGATATCGCGGTGGAGCTCGCGCTCCATCCGTTGCAGGCGCTGGCGCAGGCCGGGATCGATCTTGGTGGCGGGTGCCTTCGCCTTGCCCTTACCGGCCGTGGCCCGGCGCAGCTCGGCCTGCTCTTCCTTCAATTCGGCGGCCCGCTTGTCCAAGGCGGCGGTCTTCTCCAGGTAGTCCAGATAGTCGTCCGTCTTGGGTACGGTCGCCGCGATCGGCGGGAGCACCTCGGGTACGGAGGTGTTCGCGAACACGCCATACAGGGAATAGTAGTCCTTGATGGAGACGGGATCGAACTTGTGGTCGTGGCAGCGGGCGCAGGTGACGGTGAGGCCGAGGAAGGCCTTGGTGGTCACGTCGATCTGGTCGCCGATGATGTCGTCCTTCCGGCCATTGAACTGATTGCCGAGGGTCAGGAACCCGAGCGCCGGGAGCATCGCGCGATTGGCGGGGGGCTCCACGCCCTGGTCCTTGGCGCGCTTCTCGATGCCCGCCTGCAGGCGGTCGCCGGCGAGCTGGGCGATGATGAACTGATTATAGGGCAGGTCCGCGTTGAAGGCGTTGATGACCCAGTCGCGGTAGGTCCAGGCGTGGACGAAGCGGTTGTCCTCCTGGCGCGGGGCGTCGCCCTTGGTGTCCGAGTAACGGGCGACATCGAGCCAGTAGCGGGCCCAGTGTTCGCCGTATTGCGGGGTGGCGAGCAGGCGGTCGACGAGCTTCTCCACCGCGTCCGGGGAGGTGTCGGCCACGAACTTCTGCACTTCCGCCGGGTGGGGCGGCAGGCCGATGAGGTCAAAGTACAGGCGGCGGATCAGGTTCGCGCGGTCCGCCGGGGCGTTGGGCCGCATCCCGTTGGCCTCGAGCTTGGCGAGGACAAAGCGGTCGATCGGCGAGCGGGCCCACGCCGCGTCCTGCACGGCGGGCAGGGCCGGCTTCTGCACCGGCTGGAACGCCCAATGGTTGCGCCCGGTGCCCGCATAGGTGCCGCCGGCCGCGCCGGCCTTCTTCACCCGCGGATCCGGCGCGCCGCGCCGCACCCATTCGGTCAGGGCTGCGATCTCCTCATCGGAGAGCTTCTCGCCCTTGGGCGGCATCTGCAGGTCCGGATCCGCGTAGCGGATGGCCTGGATCAGCAGGGACTCGTCGGGCTTGCCCGCCACGAGCGCAGGACCGGTGTTGCCGCCGGCCAGGGTGGCCTCGCGGGTGTCGAGCAGCAGCCCGCCGCGGACCCGGTCGGCCTTCGCGCTGTGGCAGGAGTAGCACTTGTTCGCGAGGATGGGGCGGACCTTGGCCTCGAAGAACTGCAGGTCCGCCGGCGCGAGGGCGGGCGTGGCCAGCGAGGGCAGCGCGTGCGCCGCTCCGGTCAACAGGCCCAGCAGCGGGAGGAGACGGAGGGCGGTGCGCATCGGATCAGGCGAGGATGTTGCGGACCACGTTGCCGGCGACGTCCGTGAGCCGGAAATCGCGGCCGTTGAAGCGGTAGGTGAGCTTCTCGTGGTTCAGGCCGAGGCAATGGAGGATCGTGGCGTGGAGGTCGTGCGGGTGGACCTTGTCTTGGATCGCGGCGGAACCGAACTCGTCGGTCGCGCCGTGGACGGTGCCGCCCTTGACGCCTCCGCCGGCCATCACGACCGAGAACGCCTTGGCGTTATGGTCGCGGCCGGGGCTGTCGTAGCCGTTGCGGTCGCGGGTGGACTTGCGGCCGAATTCCCCGCCCCAGACGACGAGCGTGGAATCGAGGAGACCGCGCTGCTTGAGGTCGCCCAGCAGGGCGGCGAGGGGCTGGTCGATTTCGCGGGCCTTGTTGCCGAGGCGGGTCTCGAGCTGCTGGTGATGGTCCCAGCCCGTGTGCCAGACCTGGACCATGCGGACCCCGCGTTCCACCAAGCGGCGAGCGATGAGCAGTTGCTTGCCCTGTTCACTGGTGCCGTAGGCGGCGCGGACGGACTCCGGTTCCTTGTTGATGTCGAAGGCATCGAGCGACTCGGCCTGCATCCGGAAGGCGACCTCGTAGCTTTCAAGGCGGGTCTCGAGGGCGGCGTCGCGCTGCAGGTTGCGGGCGTGGACGTCGTTGAGCTGATGGATGAGGTCCAGCTGGCGCCGCTGTTCCTTCGCGGTCACATAGGTGTTGCGGATGTTCTGGATCATCTGCGGCACCGAGGGGGCCTGCGTGTTGATGCTGGTGCCCTGATAGACGCCGGGGAGGAAGGCGGACTGGTAATTCGTGGCGCCGCCCGGGGGCTGGCCGCCACCGCGCAGGGCGATGAAGCCGGGCAGGTTCTGGTTCTCCGTGCCGAGCCCGTAGACCAACCAGGAGCCGAGGCTCGGCTTGGCAATGCGGAGCGAGCCCGTGTTCATGAACACCGTGGCCACCTCGTGCGCCGGGATGTCGGTCCACATCGAACGGATGACCGCGAGGTCGTCCGCGTACTCCGCAGTCTTGGCGAACGCGCTGCTCACCTCGAGCCCGCTTTTTCCGTACTTTTGGAAGGTGAAGGGCGAGCCGAGGGCGATCTCGTTGCCGAGGATCGTCTTGCCGTCCATCCGCGAGAGGGTTGGCTTCGGGTCCCAGGTGTCGAGGTGGGAGGGGGCACCTTGGGCGAAGATATGGATGACGGCCTTGGCCTTGCCCGCAAAATGGGCGGGTTTCGGCGCGAGGGGGCTGGTGGCGCCCTTCACCGGGGCTGCGAGGAGATCCGAGGGGCTCAGCAGGTGGGCGAGGGAGAGCCCGCCCATACCCATGCCGACGCGATTGAGGAACTGCCGCCGGGTGAGGAAGTAGTCCGCGAGGTCGGTCGAGACGCCGCAGCAGGGGTGGTCCGGGTGAGTCAGCTGGTCGGAGGAGTCGTGCGGGGAGGACATGGCGGGAAAGGGGTCGAGGGCTGGAGGGGAATGACGCCGAACGTGGCCGTGGAGACGACCGGGGCGGCGCGGGGTTTCACGCAGGGGCAAACTGAAGGCAAAGCGGGTGGCGGGCCGGGGGCAATGGGGAAGTGCGGGGGGGAGGACCGAGTGCCGGAAATCAGGGCGTGACAACACTTAGAAGCGACCTGGGCCCAATTGCAGTTTTGCTGCAGTTTCTGCTGCAATGATATTGCGGAAGATGTTGGTGGAAAGAATTTTGACCAAAAAAGCAGAAAAGACTGGCGGGCACGGGAGGTGGGTGCTTTCTGGCGGGCATGAGCAGTTCTTCGTACCCCTTGGTGTCGGCGTGGCGGCGATTTGTGGTGTGCGGGTTTCTTACTTGGGTGATGTCGACCGGACCTGTTTGGGGTGTGCCAGGTCCCCAAGGGGTGAGCATTCAGGATGCAACCCCAGCTACGAGCGGCTTCGTTTCGGCAACCGTTTCTTCGACTGTTTCACCCTTCCGAACCGTACGTTTCGCGTTCACAAACCTTTATTTGGTGGGGGGTGACTTTATTGATCTGTCCACTAATTCGTTTGAGCCGATGGATCTGACGGGAACCCTGCTCTCCGTCAGCGTCACGGCCAGCGTAAGCGATCGGGAGGCGTATAATCCGAGCGCGACCGGTCGCACCTACGCGTCTGATTTGACGATCTTGATCGCTGCGGCTTCGGGCCTTGATCCAGACGTCTCTGCAGTTCCTTACCAGCTAGGTGGCTTCAGTTCAGTGGGCGCGAGTTTACACTACTTTTGGTCGGAGCAAAGTCCGCTCGACGAGGAATACTTTAGTGATTCTTATTCGTTTTCTGGATCAGGATATACGCTCGCTCTCGAACGCATTTGGTTGGGCCACGGGTTTACGTCTGGCGTTGGTTCTAACTTCGGCGAGTGGTCGGGCACCATCGACTTCACCTTCGCCTCCCCCGGCGGCAGCGGCGTCCCGGACGCCAGCCGCACCGCCCTGCTCCTTGCCCCGGGCACGCTCCTCCTGCTCGGCTTGGCCGGGCGTTCGCGTCGACGGGCCTGAATTTCTCCGGTGGCCGCGCCCGCGGTGCGCGGGGCGGCCGTTGGATCGGATCGGGAATTAGGATGCGCCCGGCGCGCGGCGGACGTAGAGGGGCACGCTCGCCTCGTGCCGCCCATTGATGGCGAGGTCGATCGAGTATTCGCCGAACTGCTCGAACTTGATCCCGGCGATATTGGCCACGACCTGGATCGCGTTGGAATCCGCGTCCGGGGGCATCTGGACCTGCAGGGCGATGTCGATCGGGGGGAGCAAGGCCTTGCCGTCGTCGTCGACGATCGCGAGGCGCAGCTGGCGCTGGCCCTCCTCGAACTTCTGGAAGCGGATCTTCACCGCGAGGCAGCAGTGGGGATGTGTCGCGGGGACCTGCCGGGCGAAGATGCTGTCGAAGCTGCCGGCGACGGTGAGCTTGCCACCGTAATCGGCCGCGAAATCGCACAAGGTGAAAATCTCGATGGTCATCAGGAAAGGGCGCGCAGCGTGGCGGCGTCGGGCGCGGTGGCGAGCGCGGATTCCGCGTACGCCTGACATCGCGGTTGCGTGCCGCGCCGCGCCGCCGCAAGGTCCGGCGCCGTGACCTCCCTGCGCCTCATTGCTCCCCTCCTTGCCCTCGCCGCGGCCCTGGGCGCGCGCGCCGGGGAGCCGCGGGCGGCGGTGGGGATCGTGCCGCCGGTCCCCCTGGTGGCGGCGGCCGGCTCGGGCGGGGGGGCGGAACCGGGCCTGACGCTGGCCGCGGCGCGGCGGGCGCAGGATTTGGGCCTGCCGAGTGTCGCGGCCGACTTGTACCGACGCCTGCGCACTCCGGAGGCGGCGGATCCGGACGGTCTGACTTTGGCCTTGGCGACCGCGCTGATCGACGCGGGCCGGGCGGAGGAGGCGTTGCCGGTGCTGGAGGAATACCGGGGCGCCCGCGGGTCCGCGTGGCAATTGCGGGCGGGTTTGGCGGCGAGCCAGTTGCGGCGCTTGGACGCGGCGCGCGCGGCGGTGGCGGCAGTGCGGGAGGCAGACCTGCCGGCGG
Source organism: Opitutaceae bacterium (assembly GCA_044370095.1). Taxonomy (GTDB): domain Bacteria; phylum Verrucomicrobiota; class Verrucomicrobiia; order Opitutales; family Opitutaceae; genus ER46. The sequence goes on from JBILWD010000063.1 coordinate 6,337, forward strand.
GTGACCGCGCGTGGTGGTGGTTCCTGCAGGGTGAATTGGCGGATCTGGCCCAGGCGGGAGAATTCGCGCGGGCGAACGAGTTTTATCGGCGGGCGGAGGAGGCGGCCCCGAACGAGCTGGCGCGGGCCCGGTTCCAGTTGGCCGCGGAGACCTTGCGCCTGAGGCTGAACGCCCCCCGCGAGGCGGACCTCCGGCCGATGCGCGAGAACTACGAGCGCCAGCAGGGCTCGGCGCTGGGTTATGGGTTCGCCCAGACCTACGCCGTGGCCCTGGACGCCCTTGGCCAGAAGGGGCAGGCGGTGACTTTCCTCCAAGGCGTACTCGTCGGTTTGCCGCGTGCGGAGCGCGTCTGGTGGGATAAGCTGCGGCTAGTGCTCGGCCTGATCGGCGATAAGTCCCGGACCGGCGCGGGCCGCAATGCGTTGGGCCAGTTGCTGGAGTCGGGGCACGATCCGTTGCGGCAGCGGCAGGCCCTGCAGCTCCTCGCGGCCGAATCCGGGGCGGAGCCGGAGCGGGCCCAGTTCCGGGCGCTGTTGAGCCGGCTCCTGGAGGCGCGGCCGGATCATCCGATCAAGGAGAGCCTGCTGTATTTCCGGGCCCAGTTGGCGCTCCTCGAACGCGAGTTCGCGACCGCGGAGGAGGATGCGAATGTGCTGCTGCGGCAGTTCCCGTTGTCGCCGTTGCGGGTCCACGCCCTCGGCGTGCTCACCCAGTCGGCGTGGGAGCAGCGGCGGTACCGGCTGGCGGCGGACTTCGCGCAACGGACCCGGGCGGAGCTGAGGGCGCAGGGGGCGGCGGGCGCGGGGGAGGCGGCCTTGGCGCTGTTGGAGGCCGAGGCGTGGTTCCGGGCCGGGCTGGCGTCGGGGGATCGGGCGGATTACCGCGGCGCGGCGGCGGCGTATGCGGCGGTGGTGCGCGCGCGGACCGCGGAGATTCCGGCCGAACGCTGGGGTGGCCTGATGCTGCAGCGGATTTTGGCCGAGATCCGCGCGGGCTCGGGCGAGGCGGGGCGGGTGCTGGACGAATTGGCGGCCGATGCGGCATTCGATGCCGAGAACCGCTGGCGGGCGGAGTGGAGCTTGGCGCGTGCCTTATTGCCGGAGGGCGCCGCCGGCGTACGCGAGGCCTATGGCCGCGTGAACCGACTGTTGAGCGTGGCGCCCCCGGCTGGACTGCCCGGCGAGTTGCGCGCGCGGATGGCGTGGCTGCAGGCGCGGCTGGCCTTTGATTCCGGGGAACTGGAGCGGGCGGTCGAGTTGAGCGGCGCTTTGTTGGTGGCGCCGGAGCTGCCGGCGGCGCTGCGGACGGAACTCACGTCGACGGCCGCGCTGCTGCGGGGGCGGGCCGAGTTCGCGCTTGGGCGGGAGCCGGCGGCCTTGGAGACCTTGCGCCGCCTGCGGGCGGAGCATCCCGGTTCGGAGGCGGCGGCGTCGTCCTTCCTCACCGAGGCGGAGCACTTCGCCGATCAGGACAAGATCGACGAGGCCCGCAACCGGCTGATCAGCCTGACCGACAATCCGGCTTACCGGACCAGTGATTACGTGCCCTTTGCCTTGTTCCGGCTGGCGACCCTGGCGGAGCGCCTGGGGCGGCCGGAGAACCTGCAGGAGGCGAACAAGCGCATCGAGGAGCTGGTAGCCAGCCCGGCGGGGGCGACCCAGCCGGACCTCGTGTTCGCGGCGCGGCTGCGGCAGGGGAATATCTTCCGCAAGCTGAACGATTTTCCCGCGGCGCAGCGGGCGTACGAGGATCTCGTGAACCGCTACCCGCGGCGGCCGGACGTCGTGCTGGCGCAGCTGGCCTTGGCGGACACCCACAGCGCGCAGTCCTCGGCGGGGGACCCCTCCCACGCGGATGCGGCGCAGCTGTTGTTTGAGCAGTTGCGGGACCGAGTGGACGCGCCGCGGGATGTGCGGGTGGAGGCGGGGCACAAGCTGGGCCTGCTGTTGGCGCGGCGGGGACGGGTGGAGGAGGCCATCGCGGTGTGGTGGCGGGATGTGATCCAGCCGAACCTCCGGGAGGAGGCGGGGCCTTTTGAGCCGGGCGCGACGCGGCCGTATTGGTTGGCGCGGACGCTGCGGGAGCTGGGGGAGGCGCTTGAGCGGCTGGGGCGGACGGACGAGGCGCGGCGGGCCTACGAGTTGCTGCTGGACCAGCGGTTGCCGGCGGGTGAGTCGATCGCCCGGGCGCGGCTGGAGCAGCTGGGTGGAGGTGCGCGGCGGTGAGCGGGCGCGCTTTCAGGTTTGCCGTGCGGCGGTCCGCGCCAAGGCTGCGAGTTTATGCCCGGTCCTGACTTCAGTCTGCTCGCGCGTGGCGGCCCGATGATGCTGGTGCTGGCCGGGTTGGCGGTGCTGGGCGTGACGGTGTTCGTGGAGCGCCTGTTGTTTTTGCACCGGGGGCAGATCCGGGCGCGGGAGTTTCTGGAGGGCATCCGGAACATCCTGGCCAAGCGCCGCCTCGTGGAGGCGTTGACCGTGTGTGAGGAGACGCCGGGGCCGGTGGCGGCGGTCGTGAAGGTGGCGCTGCTGCACGCGGGCGAGGCCGAGGACAAGCTGCGTTTCCGGGTGCAGGAGGCGGCGTTGTTGGAGTTGCCGTTGCTGGAGCGCCGGATCGCGGCCTTGGGGGCGATCGCGCAGGTGGCGCCGCTGGTGGGCATTTTGGGCACTGTGCTGGGAATGGCGGGGACCTTTCAGGCGTTCGAGCAGGGCGGCAACTATGCGATGGCGGCGGGGCTGTCGCGGGGGATGTGGCAGGCCTTGCTGGCGACTGGCGGGGGCCTGTTGGTGGGTATACCGGCGCTGGTGGCGCATCATTTTCTGGCCGCGCGGGTGCGGGCGATCGTGCACGACCTGGAATGGTCCGGGAACGAGATCCTGCGCTACCTGGTGACCGAGTATCAGGGGGCTGGCGCGGCGGCGGGAGCGACCGGGGAGGGGAGTCGGTGATCACGCGGCCGTTGGATCTGGCCTCGCGGTTGCGGCCGCCGCCGGCGGCGCCGGTCGCGCTCTATCTGGCGGCGGCGGGGCTGCTGGCGCTGTTTTTCTCCGTGTTCGGATCGCGGTTCGTGCTGGCGCCCGGGTTGGCGGTGGATTTCCGGCTGCCGCGGGTGGCGGGGGCGGAGGCGGGGGCGCGGCCCGCGACGCACGTCGTGACTATTATCAGTTCCGGCCAGATTTTCACGCCCGAGGGCCTGCGGAAGCTGCCGGAGCTCGGCGAGTGGCTGCGGGCGCAGGCGCGGGTGACCCCGCAGCCCCTGTTGCTGGTGCGGGCGGGGACGGACGTGGCCGCGGACGTGTTGGCGGAGGTGGCGAGTTTGGCGCGGGGGGCGGGCTTCGAGATGATTTGGGCGGCGGGCGAACCCGTGGGCCGCAAGTGAACCCGGCGCGCGCGCAACGGTGGCGGCAACGCGTCCGGCGCTGGCTTCCGGCGGCGCTGGTGGCGGCCGTGGTGGTGGCGGCCGGCCTGCTGCTGATCCGGGGCGTGGATCCGGTTCCTGCGCCGGGGAAGGGCGTGGCGCCGGCGCCGGTGCGGCTGGCGCGTTCGGCGGAGGCGGATGGATTTCTGCGGGACGAGGCGAGCATCCGGGATCTGCGGCCGCTGTTTTTGCCGACGCCGGTGAATGCGCGGGCGCCGGAGCCGCGCCGGGAGGCGGGGCGGTCGCTGCTGGACGAGGATCCCGTGCGCCTGACCTACGGGGAAGGGGAGGCGGGGCTGCTGCGGTGGCTGCCGCCGGTGGCGACTTTGGGAGGCCGGCCCGTGGAGCGCGCGGAGCCCCGGCAGACCTTGGAGGCGGATGGCACCGAGGTGGCGGCGGTGGGGTTAGGGCGGGAGGAGCGGCGGGTGCGGCCGGAGACGGCGCGCGGCGGATTGCTGGAGGTCATCGCGGCGGGGACGGGCGAGCGGGTGCTGACGGCGGAGTTGCCGGAGGCGCTCTTGCCGCCGGGGGGTAAGGCGTGGGAGCCCCTCGAGTTACTGGCGATCGTCGACGTGGCGGGGCTGGCGGGGCCGCTGGTGGTGACGGAGAGTTCCCGGGTGGAGGAGGTGGACGTCCATTTCCGGCGGCAGCTGCGGCAGGTTTTCCGGTTGGGGGAGCGATTGGCGCCGGGGGTTTACCGGGTGGTGGTGGGGCCGTGAGCCCGAAAGTGGCGCTTCTTTCGAATTTGCTGTTGACGGTGCCGAGGCCCGTTCGCACGGTTTCCGGCTCTTTCCGTTTTTTCCCACATTCCTTTCGCCCAGATAGCTCAGTTGGTAGAGCACCCCCTTGGTAAGGGGGAGGTCGACGGTTCAAATCCGTTTCTGGGCTCCAGGTCAGCAGATGCGTCGGATAGGTTTCGCCGACGTTAAACCGCGAAGCCAGTCTGTCCGTCTTCAATCCTCACCCAAACACCCGTCACCCATGGCTAAAGCCTCATTCGAACGTAAGAAACCGCACGTGAACGTCGGCACGATTGGCCACGTCGATCACGGCAAAACGACGCTGACGACCTCGATCCTCGCGTGCCAAGCCCGCAAGGGGCTGGCCGAGGTGAAGACGTACGCGGACATCGCCAAGGGTGGCACCGTGCGTGACGCCTCGAAGATCGTGACGATCTCGGTGGCGCACGTCGAGTACGAGTCGGACAAGCGCCACTACGCGCACGTCGACTGCCCGGGCCACGCCGACTTCGTGAAGAATATGATCACCGGTGCCGCCCAGATGGACGGCGCGATTCTGGTGGTCTCGGCGGCTGACGGCCCGATGCCGCAGACCCGCGAGCACATCCTGCTGGCCCGCCAGGTCGGCGTGCCGAAGATCGTGGTTTTCCTGAATAAGGTCGACCTGCTCGAGGACAAGGAGCTGCTGGATCTCGTCGAGATGGAGATCCGCGAGCTGCTGTCCAAGTACCAGTTCCCGGGTGACACCGCCACCATCGTGCGCGGTTCCGCCACGGCGGCGCTGGCTGGCACCCCCGAGGGTGAGAAGGCGATCGCCGACCTGATGAACGCGATCGACACCGACATCCCGGAGCCGGCGCGCGAGATGGACAAGCCGTTCCTGATGTCCGTCGAGGACGTCTTCTCGATCACTGGCCGTGGCACCGTCGCCACCGGGCGGATCGAGCGCGGCGTGATCAAGGTGAACGACACCGTCGAGATCGTCGGCCTCAAGGACACCGTGACGTCGGTCGTGACCGGCATCGAGATGTTCCGCAAGCTGTTGGACAGCGGCCAGGCGGGCGACAATGTCGGCATTCTGCTGCGCGGCATTGAAAAGGACGCCATCGAGCGCGGTCAGGTCCTGGCGGCCCCGAAGTCGATCAACCCGCATAAGAAGGCCAAGGCGGAGATCTACGTCCTTTCGAAGGACGAGGGTGGTCGCCACACGCCGTTCTTCAACGGGTATCGTCCCCAGTTCTACTTCCGGACGACGGACGTGACCGGAATCGTCAACCTGCCGAAGGGCGTGGAGATGATTATGCCGGGCGACAACATCGCGGTGGAGATCGATCTGATCGTGCCGATCGCGATGGAGAAGACCCAGAAGTTTGCGATCCGCGAGGGTGGCCGTACCATCGGGGCGGGCCGCATCACGGACATCATCGAATAAACCGCGAGGCGAAACCCTCCCGACGTCTCGCCGAGGCATCCCCGGATGCCTCGGCTGCGTTGTCTAAAAGGACCCTCCACAGGCGCGTAGCTCAATTGGTAGAGTAGCGGTCTCCAAAACCGTTGGTTGGGGGTTCGATTCCCTCCGCGCCTGCCATCTTTCCGCATGAAAAACCCATTCCGCAGCACCCGAATCTTCATTGGCGAGATGGTGGGTGAACTCCAGAAGGCCACGTGGCCGACCAAGACCGAACTGCGCGATTCCACCGTCGTGGTGATCGTGGCGGCGATTATTATGGGGATCTTCACCAGCATCAGTGACTTTTCCCTCACGCAGGTCGTGATCCTGTTTACGGATCTTGTCAGCTGACCCATCGCTATGCCCGCCCCTTCCACCTCCCCGGCCGGAGCCCAATGGTTCGCGGTGCACACCCTCTCCGGCCAGGAGAACAAGGTTAAGACCTACATCGAGAAGTTCAAAAAGCCCGAGGAGCTCGATGACCACCTGTTCGAGGTGCTCCTGCCCACCGAGGTGGTCTCGGAGGTCAAGGGTGGGAAGAAGAGCACCAAGGTCCGCAAGCTGTATCCCGGCTATGTCTTCCTGCAGGCCCGCCTGTACGGGGAGGATGGTAAGCTGATCAACAAGCCTTGGTACTTCGTGAAGGAGGCCTCCGGGGTCATTGGCTTCGTGGGTGGAGATCGTCCGTCGGCGTTGCGGCAGGCGGACGTGGATGAGATCTACGCGCGCATCGAGGCCGCCAGCGGCAAGGAAGTGCCGAAGGTGCAGTACAACGTCGGCGAGGAGGTCAAGATCACCGATGGCGCGTTCGCCTCGCTGACGGGCCGCATCGACGAGGTCGACCCCGAGCGCGGCAAGCTGCGCGTTTCCGTCTCGATCTTCGGTCGCTTTACGCCCGTTGAGCTCGAATACTGGCAGGTCCAGCGGATGACCGACTGACCCGCTTTTCTCCCTTTCTAATCAAACTGTAATTCCCCTTTCCCATGGCCAAGAAGATCCAAGGTTACATCCGACTCCAGCTGCCTGCCGGCGCCGCCAATCCCGCTCCCCCGGTCGGTCCGGCGCTGGGTGCCCAGGGCGTCAATATTATGGCGTTCTGCAAGGAGTTCAACGCCCGCACCAAGGATCAGAACGGGATGATCCTGCCGGTGGTCATCACGGTTTTCTCCGACAAGAGCTTCACGTTCATCCTCAAGTCCCCGCCGGCGTCCGTCCTCTTGAAGAAGGCGGCGAACATCGCCAGCGGTTCGGCCAAGCCGAACCAGGACAAGGTGGGCAAGGTCACCCGCAAGCAGTTGCTGGAGATCTACAACATCAAGAAAGCCGACCTGAACGCGACCACCCCCGAGGCCGGGATCAAGGTGATCGCGGGCACCGCCCGTAATATGGGCATCGAGGTCATCGACTGAGTCTTTGCCCCGGGCGCGAGTCCGGGGCCCGTTCCCAACCCATCGCGGGAGTCCCCCCCGGGACGTTCGCACCGCACCCAACCATGCCGAAAAAGCACAGCAAGCGTTACCAGGGCGCCGTCAAGGTCGCCGATCTGGCCAAGGAGTACCCGCTGAAGGAAGCGGTGGAGATCTTGGCCAAGTTCCCCAAGGCCAAGTTCGACGAGACCGTCGAGCTTTCGTTCAACCTCGGGGTGGATGCCACCTCCGGGGAGCAGAACGTCCGCGGGACGACCCCGTTGCCCAACGGTTCCGGCAAGAAGGTCCGCGTGCTCGTCTTCACGGACGACGCCGCCAAGGCGCTGGCCGCCGGGGCGGACTTCGCCGGTCTGCAGGATATGATGCAGAAGGTGAACGAGGGTTGGCTGGACTTCGATGTGGCGATCGCGACCACCGAGGCGATGAAGCAGGTGCGCACCTTGGCGCGCGTGCTGGGTCCCAAGGGCCTGATGCCGAACCCGAAGGCGGGCACCGTGACGGACGACGTCGCTGCGGGCATCAAGGCCGTGAAGGCCGGCCGGGTGGAGTTCAAGATGGACAAGACCGCGAACATCGGGGTGGGCGTGGGCAAGCGCTCCTTCACCCCCGCGCAGATCCTCGAGAACGCCGCCTCGGTGCTGGAGGCCGTGGGCAAGGCGAAGCCGAACACCTTCAAGGGCGGCCAGTTCATCAAGTCGGTCACCCTGTCGTCGAGCATGAGCCCGGCGGTGAAGGTGGCCTCCACTGAATTCTCCAAGTACTGAGGGCACCGACCATGAGAGCTGAAAAACAATACCTGATCGCCGAGGTCGATACCCACCTCAAGAAGAGCGACTATGTCATCTTGGCCAATTTCGCCAAGGTGTCGGTCGCGGACACGGCGGACGTCCGCAAGCTGCTGGCCAAGGAGAACGCCGAGTTCCACGTGGTGAAGAACAGCTCGCTGCGGGTCGCGGCCAAGGCACTGGGCCTGCCGGACGTCGAGGCCGGGCTGACGGGGCCGACGGCGGTCATCGTGGGCGGCCGTAATTCGGCGGGCGTGGCGAAGATCCTGAAGAAGTTCTTCGAGGACAAGCAGAAGCTCGACATCAAGTTGGGCGTGCTGGACCGCAAGCTGGTCTCGCGCGACG
>JBILWD010000278.1:0-4878 GCA_044370095.1 Opitutaceae bacterium
CCATTCGGGCCGGGTCCGCGCGAGGTGGTCGGGGGCGAAGGAGGCCAGGCTGGCGACGTTGCTCACCGCGCGGAAGGGATTGAACCACGCGTGGAGCTCCAGGCCCCGTTGCCGGCAGGCCGCGATGATGAATTCCAGGGGATCGTAGGCGGGGGAGGGCGCGCGGCCCTGTCGCCCGGTCAGATCCGCGCTCCAGGGTTCCAGCGGGCTGGCATACAGCGCGTCGCATTGGCTGCGCACCTGGAAGAAGACCGCGTTGAAGCCCGCGGCCTGCAATTGATCGAGCAGGGCAAGGAGCTCCGCCTGCTGGGTGGCGACGGGGAGACTGCTGGCGCTCGGCCAATCGATGTTCCCGAAGGTGGCGATCCACGCGCCCCGCAATTCGCGCTTGGGCGGGCTTTGCGCGGGGAGCGACCAAGCCAGCAGGCACAGGCAGAGCCACCGGAGGGAGCGGAGCGAAAGCGAAAGGGCAAGCATTGGGGCGGAGGGGAAACAGGTCGGGGACGAGGATCGGATCCCGGCCGGAGTCAAGAGGGCGCCGGCTTCGCCCTGCTCAAGGGCGAGTTCGCGCACCAGGATGGTTCCGCCGTGCGGGCCGCTGGGGAGGTGCGGCCTGCCGGTCCTGATTCCCGCTATGAACCCTTCGCCGTCCTTTCGGACCGGGACAGGATGCCCCGGCTGCACCGAGCCGCTGCCGTTCCGTCCCGGCGCTTTTCTTCCCCGCGGGGAGAGGCCTGCGGCCGTGACGGGTTCACGCCTGAATCCGCGGCAGCTGCCGCGGCCACACCATCCTCATCCCCTTGCCCCGCGCTCAGAACTCGAACGAGTTCGTGATCGTCCACTTGTTGGGCTGCGGGATGCGGGCGCTGGCGACTTGGCCGTTGGGCTGGGCGGTGACGGCGATCAGATCCTCGCTGCCGAAAACGTCCCGGATGTTCAGCTGCACGCTCCAGCGGACCTTGTCCGTGAGGAAGCGGCGGCCGTAGCGGAACCAGAGGTCGTAGTTGATCTGGGCGCTCCCGTAGTAGGGGCGGGAGACGTCGTAGACCCACGCGCCGGCAGCATTCTGCTTGGCGGGGAAGCCGGTGGCGACGCGGTCCTGCCAGCGGGCGGCGCCGCCGACGCTCCAGCCCTTGAGCGAGCCGGTGCGGAAGTCATAGTTCGTCACCGCATTGAAGCGCCAGCGGCGCAGCTCTTGCACCGGCGAGCCGTTGGCGGCGAGCGCGTTCAGGTAGGGCACGTACATGTTGATGATCGCCAGGTTCCCGAGCTGCGACGTGCCGAACGAATTGAAGTAGATGATGTCCTCGAAGCCCTCCATCTCGCGGAGGTTGGTCGCGAGCTTGCCGTTGCCCTCGGTCCAGAGCGGCAGGTTGCGATTGATGAACTCGGTGAAGTCGGCGCCGACGTTGGCGCGGCTGGCTTCCTGCCGGGCGGCGTTGAACGTGAGGCGCCAGTGGGGCAGCGGGTTGAGCGTACCCTCAAACTCCCAGCCTTCGGAGACGGTATCGGCGACGTTGCCCACGTTCGGCGGCCGGGTGGCGCTCCAGTTCCCGCCGTTGGGCGCCTGGGTGAAGTTCCAGGTCTGGGCGAGGAGCGGGTCGACCGGGCGGAGCCATTCCTCGCGTGTGCGCTGCGTGAACCAGAGGTTCCGCGCGGTGGTCTCGGCGGCGGTGAGCGATGGGTTCAGCACGTTGGCCTGGGCTGGGTTCGTGAGGCTCGCGCGCAGCGGCAGGTAGCGCGGGTCGGAGGGGCTGAAGCCGAACCACTTGTTGATCAGCACCTCGTTTGTATTGGAGCCGCGGAGGCCGTTCATCGCGCGGACCACGTCGTTGCCGGGCCAGAACGTGTTGTAGAAGGTCGCGGAGTCGTTCGTCTGCGTGGTGCGGTAACGGTTCACGCGCAGGGTGAACTTCCGTTCCAGCGCCGAGAGCGTGACGCCGAGGTCCTTAGTGCGGCCGGCGGGCGGCGCGAACGGGCGGCCGTAGACGTCGGCGATGGTCGACGAGGGACGGAAGTTGCGGGCCTCGTTGTAGGAGAGGCTGACGTCCGAGCCGCGGGGCAGCCGGCGGCGGATCCAGTCGGGGGCGTGCAGCACGCCGCTCCAGCTCACGGTGGAGTCCTTGGCGTAGATCGTGGGTTGGGCGGGCAGGGTCCAGGCGGGGTTGAACGGGTCGGTCTCGCCCGTGCCCGAGGCGAGGCGGGCAGGGCCGGCGTCGCGGAGGTCGAACTCGTCCTCGCGCCAGCCGACCAGGCCGACCAGCTTGTCCCCGAGCAGGTAACCCTGCCAGATGGCGGACTTGCTGCGCGTGGTGTTGGCGTTCTTGGAGGCTCCGGAGTACAGCTTGCTGAGGTCGCGCTCGTCGGCGGAAATCGTGGTGACGGGGACGCGGACCATCTGGTTCACGCGGGCATCGAAGAGCAGGGCGGTGCCGGCGGGCTGGGGCACGTGGAGGGCGGTGATGCCGCTGATGCCGGCTCCGGCGGGGGAGTTGAGCTGGGCGATGGAGGGCCCGAGGTAGTGGATCGCAGCGTAGGAGGGGTAGGTGGTGGCGGCGGGGTTGTTGGCGTAGGCGTTCACGTCGAGGCCATACGAGTACCCGTTGATGCTGCGGTTGAAGGTGGCGTTACGCTGGTCGGTCCAGTTGCCGGTGAACACGTGGCGGCCGAGGTGGCGCTGCCAGCCCGGGCGGCGGCGCAGGTCGAGCGTGGCGTAGGCGGTGGCGCGCTTGGCCTCGCGGGTGACCTCGGAGAAGTTGTTACCGATCGAGTCGGAGGCCACGTAGGGCCGGCCGAAATTCGGGTTGGGGGCGCCGTCGACGAGCTTCGTGTTGAAATCGACGAACAGCGTGTACGCGTCGAAGCCGAAGACGCCGAAGTTCTCGCGGTTGAAGGTCTGGCGGTCGTACGCGAGTTCGAAGCCGACGAGGTCGCGCAGGAAGGTCTGGCGGAAGGTGGCGTTGAGGGCGCGGAAATCGGACTCTTCGCGCTTGTTGGGACCGTCGAGGAGAACGTCGTAGAAGTTGAAGGTCGAGGGGTCGCGGATCTCCTGGTACCGCCAGAGGCCGGCGTAGGCCTGGCCCGGGGGCGCGAACTGGCGGTTGAGGAAGAAGTTCGGGTTATTGCCCTGCGCGGCGTAGGCGCCGATGGCGTACCACGAGACGAACGGCGTGCCGCCGCGGCTGATCATGAACGGCGGGACGCCGTTACCCCCCTGCGCGGAGGTGGCCGGATCGGTGAAGACCGCGCCGATCTGCCCGAACCAGCGCCCGGGGGCGCCGAGGTGCGCGAAGAGCAGCGGATTGGTCGTAACCGCGGTGGGGTTGGTGGGGTCGACCGCGGCCTTGTTCAGGACGCTGTACCAGGCCGTGAGGCCGTCCTGCGGCGGGGTGGGGCGGGGGCGGTTTGAGCGTGTGTAGCCGCCCTCGTAGCTGACCTGGAACTGGGTGAGGCCGTCGCGCACGAGCCGCGGCTCCCACTTGGCGGTGACGAACGCGCGGCGGTCATCCTCGAAGGCCGGCTTCTGCCGGTAGTCCTCGGCCTTGTTCAGGGCGATGAAACGCACCCCAAGGCGGCCCGCGACGACGGCCTGATTCACGTCGAGCACCTCACGGTGGCTGCCGAAGCGGCCGATCGCGCTGCTGAAGGCCCAGCTGTTCCGCCCGAGTTGGGCCGACTTGAGCTGGTTGTTGATGATGCCGGCCGGGCTGCCGAGGCCGAAGAGGATCGCGTTAGCGCCGCGGGAGATGTCCACCCGCTCCGTGTTGTAGGAATCCAGCGGGATGTTGGTGAGGAAGAAGTCCCGCGTGAGATCGGCGCCCGCGAGGCCGCGGACGCGCGTGGAGTTCTGGGGGCTCTGGAGCAGCGATTCGGCGCTCGAGAAGCGGTTGCCGGTGTCGACCCCGGAGAAGTTGCCCTCGAAGCCGCCGGCCTCGGTGCTGGTGGTGTAGACGAGGAAGTCGCGCGCGTTGGTCGACCCGGTATCGAGGAGGAACTGGGACGTCACCACCGAGATGGCCGCACCGACGTCGCGGAGGTCCGTGCGCAGGCGGGTGCCGGCGAGGGTGGAGGTGGCCGCGTAGCCGCGATCCTGCGTCTCCTCGACGACGAACGGGCTGAGCGTGAGGGGAACGTCATCCGCGGCCGTGGGCGGGCGCGGCGCGGGCACGGTCTGGGCGCGAAGGGCGGCGGGCAGGCACAGGACGGCCGCCACGAGAAGGCGGAGCAGGGTGGTCTTCATAAGGCAGGGTCCGCCGGAACCGGCGGGAGGGTAAGAACGTACGCTGCGGGCGCGGCTTGGCCAGAGCGGATTCGGCTCAGCGGCGCCGCCGGGCGGGTAAGAGGGCGAGGATGCGGCGGCTCAGGTCCGCGAGCGCCGCCTCCTCCAGTTCACCGCCGACTACCACGTGGGCCTGTTCGCGCTGGGGGGCCACGTGGCGTTGGAACATCGGCTCGACCTGCTCCCGCCATTGGCGCCGCACGGAGGTGGCGGTGCGGCCGCGCTCCCGGGTGTCCCGCTCGAGCCGCCGTTCCCGCCGCACCGGCTTGGCGGTGTCGCGGTAGATCCGAAGGTCGAACCGTTCGCGCAAGGCCGGGCGCACCCACGGCCACAGGCCCTCGACCAGCACCACCGGCCGGCGAGTCCAGCGGCGGGGGCGGCCGTGCCGGGTGTGGCGGGCGAAGTCGTACCGCGGGACCGGGGGACGCCCGCCTGAAGCGATCTCATCCAGTACGGCGGCAAGGGCCGGCCAGTCGATGGCGGCGGGGCGGTCAAAGTTGCGCCGGGCCCGCCGGGCGGGCGCGACGTGACCAAGATCCCGGTAGAAGTCGTCGAGCGAGAGGAGCGCCGCGCGCCGGCCGAGGTGACGCCGCAGGGCC
>JBILWD010000279.1:0-4865 GCA_044370095.1 Opitutaceae bacterium
CCTCTTTATCTGCGGTGGGGCATTCGTCGGGCTGGAGGGCATCGTTCAGCGCCGCCTCGGCGGCCGCAGCCTCGGGTTCGGCGCTGGCGCGGCCGCCCAGCCGGAGGCTTCTACGCCGGAGCAGCTGATGAAGGCGCTCGCGCCGGAGGACCTGATCCGCTTTGGGATGATCCCGGAGTTCATCGGCCGCCTTCCGGTGGTGTCGGTCCTCGATCGGCTCGACGTGCCCGACCTTGAGCGGATCCTCCTGCGCCCCAAGAACGCGATGGTGAAGCAGTTTGCCAAGCTGCTCGCGATTGACGGGGTCCGTCTCCGCTTCACGCCGGACGCGGTCCACGCCATCGCCCTGCGGGCTATCGAGCTTAAGACCGGCGCCCGCGCACTCCGCTCCATCTTGGAGTCCCTGATGCTCGATGTGATGTACGAGCTGCCCTCTCGCGATGACGTCTCCGAGGTGGTGATCGACGCGGCCGTGGTGGCGGGCCGGAGGCGCCCGGCGCTTAGGCGGGCCGGGCGGACGGAGCCGACGCAGGACGCCGCCTGAGCGGTCGTTAAATGAGCGGTAGCAGCCGCGAGGCGGCGAGAATCATCAGGAAGCCGACCACGCCCATCAGGGCGAACATCACCGACATCGTCCGTAGCGTCTCCCTCTCGGAGAGCCCGGCTGAACGCGACAGCACCCAGAATCCGCTATCGTTCATCCAGGGCACGAGCTTGGACGCACAGCCGATCGTCAGGGCAAGATAGACCGGGTGGCAGCCGAGCGTCTCGGGCGAGGCCAGCGGGCCGACGATGCCCACGCTGGTTACCATCGCCACCGTGGCCGAACCTTGGGCAACTCGCACCAGCGCGGTCACGATAAAGGCGAGGGGCAACACGCCGACCGAATAGGCCTGCGCCACCTCCTTTAGCCGTTCGCCCACGCCGGTGTCCTGCAAGCAGCCGCCAAAAACCCCACCGGCTGCGGTGATAAGGAGGATGGTGCCCCCATCCGCGAGGGCCGACTGCACGTGCCGGCGGACTTGGTCTGCGCCGAGGCCGGGCCGCGTGGCCAAGGTGAGCAGCGAGATGCCCGCCGCGAGGGCGAGGGCGATGTTGGGGTGCCCGAGCAAGCTCGCCGTCGGCACGAGGCTGGCCGGCAGTAAGCCGAGGTCGCTGAAGGTTTCACCGGAAATGAGCAGCACGGGCAGCACGATCGGCGCGAGGGCCAGGGTGAGCGGCGGCAGATCCTCATCGCGAAAGGTCGCGGTCGGCGACGCGAGGCCGGCCGCCTCGCCCGAGATCGCGCGCAGCGGCGTCGGCCACCGGCGGTTGGCCCACGCCGCGTAGGCGAGGCCGCAGGTGGCGGTCAGCGCGCTCAGCGCCAACCCCGCCAGCATCATCAGCCCGACGTCCACCTTCAGGGTCGTCGCCGCGAAGAGGGGACCGGGGGTCGGGGGCACGAGGGAATGCGTCATCGTCGTACCCACGGCGATCGCAAGGACGTACAGCAGGTAGTCCCGACCCGTTCGCGCGGCGAGGGCCCGCGCGATGGGAATGAGCAGCAGGAACACGGTGTCGAAGAACACCGGTACCCCCAAGATCAGCCCGCTGAAGGCCAGCACCGCCGGAGCACGCTTTTCCCCGAATGTCCGCAGCGCCGAACGCACGATGCGCTCCGCGCCGCCGCTGTGCAGCAGGCAGGCCCCGACCACGGACGCGAGCGCGATGAGCAGGCCGAGGTTGCCGCAGGCAGAACCGAACTTCGCCGCCAGCCGCGTGCCCACCGGGTCCTCGGCCCGCGCTCGCGCCTCCGCAGGGGACTTCTGCTGCGCCAGTAGGTTGCGCTCCAGCGCGGCGGCCGGGGTCAGCACCGCTACCGCCAGCGCGGCCGCCAGCAGCGCCACGAAGGGATGCAGGCGCAGCCAGACGATGCCCCCGATCACGACGACAATGCCCAGCAGCAGCAGGTAGAGGGGATCCATGGGGTCACGGGATTCAGGCGTGACGTGAAAGGGAGGCAAGCTTGCCGCCAAGTCCGGCTTGCCCCGGGCACGGCGAGGCGCCCGTATCGGATGATCCTATGTCCCTCTTCCTCGGCATCGATTCCGGCACGCAGAGCGTCAAGGCGGTGGTCCTCGATCTGGACCGCGGTCGGGTGGTGGCCGAGGGGCGCGCCCCGCACCGGCTGATTTCTGGACTGCCCGTCGGGCACTTGGAGCAGCACCCGCAGGACTGGGTCCGCGCGATGGACCGGGCCATTCGCGCCGCCCTCGCTGGGGTCGAGCGCGGGCGGATCCGCGGCATCGGGGTCTCGGGCCAGCAGCACGGCTTTGTGCCGCTAGACGCGCACGGAGCAGTCATCCGGCCGGCCAAGCTCTGGTGTGACACCAGCACCACGGAGGAGTGCGAGCTGCTGACCCGGCGGCTAGGTGGGGCGCGGTCCGCGTTGCGGGCGACGGGCAACCTGTTCCTTCCCGGCTTCACCGCCCCCAAGATCCTCTGGCTGCGGCGACACGAGCCAGCGAATTTCCGTCGGCTGCGCCACGTGCTGCTGCCGCACGATTACCTAAACTTTTATCTAACGGGGAATTACACGATGGAGGCGGGTGACGCCTCGGGGACCGCGCTGCTCGACGTCCGCCGCCGGCGGTGGTCCGCTCCAGCGCTCGCCGCGATCGATCGTGACCTCGGCGAATGGCTCCCTCCGCTCATCGAGGCCCACCAACCCGCGGGCACCCTCCGCCCGGACCTCGCGCGACGGTACGGCGTGTCGCCCGAGGTCGTCGTCAGCGCCGGGGGCGGCGACAATATGATGGGCGCGATCGGCACCGGGAATGTCGTGCCGGGCGTCGTTTCCGCGAGCTTCGGTACCAGCGGTACCATCTATGCCCATGCTAATGAACCAGTGGTCGATCCCGCCGGGGAGATCGCGGGCTTCTGCTCCTCCACAGGAGGCTGGCTGCCGCTGCTTTGCACGATGAACGTGACGTCCGTCACGGAGGGCGTGCGCGCGCTGCTCGGTTTAGACCGCTCGGCCTTCGAGCGGATCGTGGCCGCGGCGCCCGCGGGGGCCGGGGGACTGCTCCTGCTGCCTTACCTGGCCGGGGAGCGCACCCCCAACGTCCCGCTGGGGTCTGGCGTCCTGCTGGGCCTCAACCGGGCCAATCTGGACCGCGGTACCCTGGCCCGCGCGGCGATGGAGGGGGTCACGCTCGGGATGAATTATGGCCTTCGGCGCCTCGGCGAACTCGGGGTGCGCCCCCGGGAGATTCGCGTGACTGGTGGCGGCGCGCGGTCCGCCGTCTGGCGCCAGATGATGGCCGATATCTTCGGGGTCCCGGTGGTCGGAATGCGGGAGGACGAGGGGGCCGCTCTGGGCGCGGCCCTGCAAGCCGCTTGGTGCCGCGGGCATCGCGAGGGCAAGACGCACCCCCTGAGCCACTACACGGACCGCGTCGTGAAGGTCGCGGAGGTGACACGTCGCTTGCCAGATCGCGCTCGGTTCCGCCGCTATGCGGAACTGCAGCGGCTGCAGGACGAGCTTGGGCGCGCGGTCGGCGGACTTTTCGGTCCGGTGAGGGCCTTCCAGCAGGCGACTTAAGGCCCCGTTCGGGAAGCCGCCGCGGCGGCCTCAGGCCGGCAGTTCCCACCCGCGCCGGGGCGTGCGGCTCAGGAACGGGTCGGCGGCGCGCGTGTTGGTGACCCGCATCGCGTCGGCGTCCCAGACCAGCTTCCGGCCGGCCCGGAAGGCCACGTTACCCAGGTGGTTCGACTCGGTTAGCCAGCCGCCGTATTCGAAATCGGCGAGGGCCTTACCCGAGCCGCGGATGGCGTCGAGCCACTCCCGGTGGTGAGAGGACGTCCGTGGCAGGAAGGGCGCGGGGCGCGGCGCGGTAGCAAAGTCGGCCTCGAGCAGGAGGACGTGCTTACTGTAGTCCGAGAGCAATTGGCCTTTCGCACCGATGAAGAGCACTCCGTTGGCCCAGCGCGGGATCCGCTCCTCGCGCCAAGGGGCTGGGCGCTCCTCGCCCTGGTGCCAGGTCATCCGGACCGGCGGCAGGGCGCCGCGGGCCGGGAACTCGTAAACCGCGCGCATCGAGGCGGGGGCGATCTCCGGGTGCGGCTCCGGGCCGAAAGCCTCGACGGTGAGAGGTGCCCGCAGGTCCAGCGCCCAGAACGGGAGGTCATTCCAGTGGGAACCGAGATCGCTCATCGTCCCGTTTCCGAAGTCCCACCAGCGGTACCACTTCGGTCCGGGCACGTAGACCTCGTTGAAGGGCCGCTCGGGTGCAGGGCCGAGCCACAAGTCCCAGTCGAGGTCCGGGGGCACCGGCATTGCGGGCGGTCGCGCCGTGACGTGCACGCGGTCCTGGTTGGCCTTCGCGGCCTCCGCGCCCTGTAGCCCCCAGGCGCGGGAGACCCAGACGTGAACCTCGGTTACGGGCCCGATGACGCCGCCGCGGATCAGCTCCACGACCCGGCGAAAGTTTTCGCTGGCGTGGATCTGAATGCCCATCTGCGTGACCACGCCCGCCGCGCGGGCCGCCGTACGCACGAGGCGCGCTTCGTGGACGTTGTGCGTGAGCGGCTTCTCGCAGTAGACGTGCTTTTTGGCCTTGAGCGCTAGGAGCGTCGCGAGTGCGTGGGTGTGTTCGGCGGTGCTGACGACCACGGCGTCGAACTCGCGTTCCCGGTCGAAGAGCCGGCGGAAGTCGCGTTCCTGCCGGGCCCTCGGATGCGCGGCCGCCGCGGCCGCGAGGCTGCGGGCTGAGACATCGCAGAGGGCGACGATGTCCTCGGAACCGACTCCCTTCAGGTTGCCACCGCCGCGACCGCCGGTGCCGATGACTGCGAGCCGCAACCGGCTGTTGAGGTTCTGGCCG